>NZ_JAEHBO010000041.1:0-45894 GCF_016483575.1 Bacillus cereus group sp. N12 | reverse complement strand
ATATTTCTATATTATGAGAGGGATTATAATAGTGATGTGCAGTACATACAGTAGAATCAGTAATTTTACAGAGACGCTCCCTATATCACCTTTCAAATAATAAAAGTAGAATAATAGGGAAATATCCAATTGTAGAAATAGGGATATTTCTATATTATGAGAGGGATTATAATAGTGATGTGCAGTACATACAGTAGAATCAGTAATTTTACAGAGACGCCCCATATACCATCCTTTCAAATAATAAAAGTAGAATAATAGGGAAATATCCAATTATAGAAATAGGGATATTTCTATATTATAAAGAGGGTTATATCGGTGATATTAGGACTACTCCATTTTGATACCCCCATCCCTAAAGGGGAAAGATGACTTATGTCAGTGGAATTCGTGCTACCAAAAACAGGTCTATTTCTAGATGTCTAAAAAACAAAATAAGATTGTGATACCGTACGAATTTCGTATTTACCGTAGGAACCACGGGATTAGCCTACTAGGATAACCGAAGGATACTTTGGTGTTCGTAGGCCCCCCCACTTCAAACAACCCATACGGCTGTTAAGTGGAGGGTAGTTCAATTCAACAGAATTTAGGTCATATAAATATAAAAAGACCTTAGGATTATACCTAAAGGTCTTCTTTACTAGTTAGAAATCAAGCTCTTCGTTATCTTCTTCAGAAATCCCACCAAGTACTACCCTAGCGTTAATAATTTTGCCTTCTTGCAATATGGGCTCCTCTGTTTTTAAATCTTCCTGTTTTTGTGCGGGAACAAATCCATTAGTAAGTAAAATATCCAGTTTATTTTCAACTGTATCTAAAAGAGTTAATCTCTGTTCTACATTATCTAATTTCTGTAGTAGTTGCTCATAACGTTTTTCATTTTGTACCAGTTCAACAACAAATGCTGTTAATTGTCTACCATTAGCTTTTTCATTAAGGATCCTATATACATCTTCAGGCATATTATCAGCATGTAATGCCATTTTTCTATTTTTAGCCATTATCAGCACGTCCCTTTATTTTAAGCTAACTGTCCCTTCATTTCATCAATTACTTTTAATTCTAATGCAGCTAGATTAATTGTGCGTGAAGTTGGAGGAAATACTTCTTTTTCGCGATTTTGAATAATATCGTTCAAGAAGAAGTGATTATTTTTAGCAGCCATTTCAGACATATGATTCAATAAAGCGAGACGGATGTAAGGTTCTAAAACGGGTGCTTCGCCTCCAATGTAAATGAATTTCAATACTGTATTCGTACTAGATGGGATGAATACATCAAGAATTTTAGCTACTAAAATTCTTGCATATTCTTTCAGTGCCTCTACAATTTCATTTGTAAAATCATATTCTTCACCAGTATTTTCATTCGATAGTACATACTTCTGTACTTTATAATTATTAACTATAAATTTCTCTAATGTTCTTATATCCTTAAAGTATTGAATCAATTTTTCTTTTCTAAAGCGTTCTAGGTATCCTAAGAATGGCTCAATATCGATAACTTGGAAAGAATCTCTGTGCTTAGGTGTAGTAAGCCCTTTACCTAATCGCACAGCATCTGTAGACCCGCCACCAATGTCAGTTAAAACTACTTCATAGTCATCGAATCTCTCAGATTCATATCGCTTTTCAATACTAATTACATTTGTATTCTGATCTTTTGAAACCATTTTATATTTTAAAGAATGTCTAGCAACTTCTGATTCATTTCTACATTTTGCTGAATTGACTGTAATAGTTAGTTCTTTCTCCATTCCTGGTGTTAACACTTTAACTTTATGTTCGCCGATAAATCTTTCTTCCATTTTTTTATGGGCAATGCTAAATTTTTCTTCGCGTTTTAAAAGCCAAATTGGAAGCATCATACTCATGTGTTCAATTTCAACTGCATTATCTTCTTGTCCAGCGTTCAGAGCATGATAATATGCAATTGCTCCTAAAAAGCTTACGTATGGGATAGGACTCTTAATTTTATCGTGCATCTTATTTACATGTGAGTTTGCCAACTGGTTATCTTCAGCTAATTGCCCAACTAAATAGAAAGATTCCTCACCTTCGATTTCAGTGGAAATTAGTAATCTATCTAGTAAATCTTCTGGTCTAGAAATACGATCAACAAGTAAATCCTCAGCTTGTTTCTTTGAAATTTTAACTACATTCGTTGCAAGTTCAATATAATAACCATCAACCATGAAATTATTAAAACTATTTCCGAAATCAGCTACTTTTCTTCCAATTTTCATTTTTAATTCCCCCTCTATACATTAAATACGACTTAAGTGCTACTTTTGATTATGATTTAGCACATTTAATCAAAAATAAGAACACTTTAAATAATAAATACGACTTGAATCATACTTATTATTTAATTAACCTATACACTTAAAAAATTCAAAATAAACAAGGAAATACCTTCTTTCAAACGAATTAAACACATAACAGTTAGACACCGACATGTCGAACATAAATGATGATGAATAAAAGTAAAACAACAACATGACCGACATAAATGATGGTCAACAACAATGTAATGACAACACGACCGACATGGATGATAATCGATAACAATACAATGACAACATGACCGACATAGGTGATGGTCAACAACAGTGTAATGACAACATGTCGGACATTGATAACAACAAATGACGATGAGGGGAGGACGATGGAATGGATAGGGAAGAACCTTATAAGAAAACATATTCCCTTGCAGATATAGCAAGGATGCTTGGGAAGCCACGGACAACCCTTCAGGCCTGGCGGGATCAATTCAAACCATACTTACCAACCGTCGCTGGGACGAAGGGGCGAACGCTGAGATATGAACTGGAAGCATTAGAGCTTTTTAAATTAATTGCTAATATGAAAGATGCACAAGAACCACCAGAAATAATAGAACAGATGTTAAAGCAAAATGTAGATTATATTGTAGTAGAAGAGAATGATGCAGACGACGAAATAACGAAACCAATTATTCAGACAATGTATGAGGGTATGAAAGAGGTTTCTATATATTTTCAAGAACAAAAAGCTATGAACATGGAACTTTTAAAACGCATAGACAATTTAGAACAAACTAATCAAACACTAACGAACAAGATTGATGAACAGCAAAAGACTATTGATAGAAAAATAAACAATAGAGATCAGCAGTTATTAGAAGTGGTTCGTGAAATACAAGAAACTAAGAAGTTAGTCGCATCTACTCAACAAGAAAAATCATGGTTCTCTAAATTATTTAAAAAATAACTTAAATAATACGTGAAAAGTAGGGAAGCTTGTATGTTATTACAAGTTTCCCTACTTTTTATAAATTTGATATGTCCCCTTTAATAATCATAATATTGTGTATTCAAAATAAAGTCTGGTTATTTATAACAAAGATTAATAATTTGTAAAAAATTTTGATATAAAAAGATAAATAGTATTGCAAAGAATTCGAACTGAGGAGGAATATTTTTATCCCTCTCAAATATCTCAAACTATTGATATGGATGTATTAATGATAAAATAATTATTTACAGAATATTATATTTATTATTGAAACATCTCTTTTTTTTAGATTAATATTTTGTTTATCTGCTATTATTTTATTATGAGAATATTCCCTTTATTATATTATGGGGTGATGGGAGGATTATATGAACATACAACTAAAGGGGAATGAACAGTTGACGGAGTTATTAAATGAGTGGTATTTACAAATTCGTGCAAGAAATAGAGAGAATTCTATACGTCTAAAAAAAGAAATTGAGCAACAATTTCATAATCTTACAGGTGATCAAAATTTACTTTTTTATTATTCACTTTTAGATTTCCGTTTTAACTACTTACTTAACAACCTGAATATTTCGAAGAAAAGTTTTGATAAAATTGAAGCTTTTCAAACTCCACTCGATTCTGACGACTTTCTAGCATACTACTATCACTTTTTTAAAGCAATTCATTCAAAATCAGTTGGACTTTACAATTTGGCTGAAGAACACTATAACGAAGCGGAAAAGTTGTTGATTTATATTCCAGACGAATTAGAGAAGGCTGAGTTTTATTATAATTTAGCTGTTTTTCATTACCATATATATCAATCACTTTTAGCTAACAAGTACGTTACAATTGCTAAAGATATATTTTTAAAGAATACAGATTGTGAAATCAAAATTGCTTATTGTGATAATTTGTCAGGATTAGCATGCACACACTTAAAAGAATATAAATTAGCAGAAGAGTACTTTATTTCAGCTATAGATCAATTTAGTAAATTTGGTAACGACCGTGATGTCTTAATTGGTCGACAAAATATTGGTTTTATGTATGCTGAACAAAAACAATCTGTCTTAGCTATTAGGTATTTATCGGAAGTAAATGAAAAAATGGTTGATAATTATAAAGCGCTTATTGTAGAAGCCAAGCAACGAATGAATTTAAACGAAACAGATATCGCACTAGAACTAATTGAAAAAGGATTAGAAATTTCAAATAAGCTCGAACTCACTGAATATCAATATCGTTTTAACATTACAAAAGAATTATGTACTGATAATCCAACAGTGCATCTAGAGAAAGAAATATTAGCAGGAATGGATTACTTTAAAAGCGAAAACTTATGGGAGTATGTGCAAGAATATAGTGAATTATTAGCTGTTAAATTTCATGCTGAAAAGAAATTCGAAAAAGCAAGCATGTATTTCTATTTAAGTTATGAAGCAAAGGAACAGGTTTTTGAAAAGGAGGCATTGAAATAACATGAAAAAATTGAAAATCATCTTAATGAGTATTATGGCAGTAGGATTTCTTACACTTGGACTAAACTCTCAAAGTACTGATAATTCAACTTTAGAGAAATACTCAGTGTATCTAATGGCTGATGGAAATACTGGCTGAAAATTGATTATATAAAAAGGGGGGATAACCACGAAAATCCATGGTTATCCCCCCTTTTTATATTAACCGAAGAGATATGCTACAAATCCAATAGCAGCTATAATACTTCCAATATTAATAAACAAACTATTATCCCAAATAACAAATAAGCAAGATAATAAAAACTGATTGCTACAAATACTTTGATTACTAAGATCCCTAAAACTTGTAATATAAATGTTTTTAAAACATTCAATACACTTAAAATCATTCCTTTTTGTCTTTATGCATATTATGTCTTATGCTTTTTCTCATACAACTACTGTATTGTAGATTATACTTAGAGCATTTATATCCATATTTCTTTCTATAGGTTTACTTACTGTCTCTTCTTCAATCTTTTCTTCCGGTTTATTTTCTTCTTTTGCCACTCTATTGGATATTTCATTTTCTTTAGAGGATTTATGGTAATTTTTAAATTATAATGATTTACATTATTTTCAGAACTTCTAACATTTTTTTCTTCTTTATTTTGTGATGCTACAATAAGTTGTTTATAGAATTTCTCTAACATGCGTTAACAGTAACGAATCACGTTCATTATATCCGTTCTCTAAGATATCCTTTTCAACAAAAGCAAGACTATCTTTTGTAGCTTTGACAAAAGAGTGGTTTTCTTGTTCTAAAGATAAACACCATTTTCTCAGCGTACTGGTTCCTATCTCTAATCGTTCTTGCAACTGTTCTACCTCCTTAGTCTTTATATGGAACGCTTCCACATTAATTGTTAAAATTCCTATACTTTAAAGTCATTTTTTTATAAAAAGATTCCCCATGCCTCGTTATAAATTGCCATATAAAATATAAAGAAACTTAATTTCTACAAATATTGATAAGGATAAAATATTGAATTTACAATATAGCTATTGATATTGTAGTTGTTTAGGGAACCATTATGTCTATTTCAAGTTCTTGTTTATATATTAGACAAGATATGTAGGTTCTCCCTAAAAAGAGACAGAATTTCCTTTTTAAATTTAAGCTTGATTTAAGTTCATCTTAGTTATTAATTCTTGTTTTAAAAAATTAAATTCAATAAAAACATTAGAATTCATTTTTGAATTGTGACTCTTACTCTGACAAGCATTTCAAGATTTCTTCTTGGTAAAATTCAAAGTTAAACTGAGAGTAAATGATAGAATTTTCGGTTTATACAGAGTGTAAATTTTATAGATAAATAGATAAGAAAAATATTAAAATGTTAAGGTAATGAGAAGATTTTTAGAAGATGTTTATGTGAAAAAACGATAATTTAAGAAAGTATATATCAAGACATAGCAAATAGCCTTGCTTGTATATAATTTTTTGAGCAAGGCTATTTGCTATGTTTTTAAATTTACAAATTAGCGTTGATTTGTATTCAATTTTCGCAGGATCGGATCAAACTTTGGGTCATCAATCCAATTGTAAAAATTGAATTTTGTTTCATATTTTTCTTCACATTCAACGTTAGCGTTACGTTTGTTTCTTTGTTTAGTTTTTTCAGTATACATTTTCATAAAATGAGCAGGGTTGCTCGTTTCAGCATTATTATACTTGAACCATTTGATGCATTCTTCAAAATCCCATCGTTGATAGGTATCGATATTTCTTGGCATTCTTAAAGCAATTGTATAAGCATTCTTTTCTGTTAAATATGTGACAGGTTGGCTCATAATATATTGGTATGCTTTTTTCTGATCTTCACTTAAATATGCATCTATATCCTGAAATCTATCAGTAGTATTTTTTGTATAAGTATTCGTTATTGCTAGTTCTTCAAAATTTAAAATATCTATGCCATTAGATGAAATATTCTGATCTTCATGTTCGGATACAGCAGTGATCTTGAAGATTTTCTTCTTTAAAATTTTAGTGAAAGTAGAGCATACATCAATTGTTAGAGCCCACTTTACCTTGAAATATTCTATAATTTTCAAGTAATTGTTATGTATGGTTAAAATGTAAATCGAAGGGGCAATTTTACCATGTCTTCGTACTTTGATTTGTTGACATACTTCCAAATCTTGTAACCAATTAAACACATAGTTAATAATTGGTTTTGAAATACCTGATTTTTTTCTGATATGTTCTTGCTTTACTTGGGAATAGCCTTCTTGTACTAAATACGATAAAACAGTTTCTAATGCTTCATATTTTCGGTTGGTAAGATAATCTTTTGTAGTAACACCTTCATATTCTAGGACAATATTATCAATATAAGTAATAACTTTCCTGATTGCTTGATTAATAGCCCCAGGTGTTTTGGATAAGTGTTTGATTTGGGGACTTAACTCGGATTTTGCTCGACTGAGCAAAAAGTTTTGAAGTAACACAAAAAAACCTCCTATTTTTTCCACCACAAATATACAGAAAAATAGGAGGTTTTTATTCACATTATAATTTTCACATGCTATAATAAATATGTAGAAATTATAAAAGATAAACCCCCTACTTAAATCGGGTTTTTAATTAGTTCAGCGGCCAAACTGATATGCTAATTAAAAACGAGGTGTGGTAGGGTTTATTTTTTATTTAATATTTATAACTATAATAAGGTTATATCTCTTTATATGTTCTATTGTATAACTATTATTATGAGTTATCAATTGTTAATGTTAGAATTAGTGAATGTAAATAAAAAAAGCCTCTAGTTATTTGAACTAGAGGCTTTAATTTCGTATTGAATGTATTTTCTGAAATTGTCATACTCTTCTTGTAGCTTATTATATTTATAGCTAATAAATTCTGTATACTCATGAAGTTGCGTTTCTAATTGTTCTTTTTTGTTTACTGGTAATGTAAGTAGATCATTATAAAGATCACTTTTTATAAAAGGTACTTCTGAAATTTGTTTATCTTCTAATTCCTCTATATGGGTATCCTTATGTTTTTTGCTTTCTTCTAATACCAATATATTATCTTGAATATCCTGAGTGTTGCCAATCAGATAATCAGTACTTACTCCGAAAAGGTTTGCTATAACTATTAGAACGCTATATGGGGGTTCAGCACCTTTATTTTCCCAGTTGCTGACCGTAGTTTGAGCAAAACTTGTTCCGGTGATCTTTCCTATTTCTTCTCCCAATTGTTTCATGCTCCAATTAGCCTCTAATCTCAGTGTTTTCACACGTGCACCAAAAATACTCATTCTTATATTGTTCCTCCCTCTTAATTTCAAGATATGTTGTACATTTATTTGCAAGAAATACATCTGTTATAACTCCGAAGAAGGTTATTTAACTTTTAAAGTGATGAAAATAATAAAAAAACTCAAAATAACACTAAAAAATAGTTGATTTAACTTCAAAAGTGATATATCATATTTGTAAATATAACCGAAAGGAGGTTAGGTGATGACATTAACATGCGAGAGAAAGACTCGGAATTATTCTTTAGAGTCCCTATCTCAGGTTTTAAATATTAGTCCTCAAGTGCTTCACTCTATTGAGAAAGGCAAGGCAGGATTGAATGCAGAACGAGCGGAAAAAATTGCTCATTTTTTTGACAAACCTATAGAATATTTTTTTGTACCAACATATTACAGAGTTCGTAATTAACTCAAAAATAGTTATATTGTTTTAATAAAAATATAAATAACTATATACGATTAATTATAGTGAAAAAATCTAGTAATTCAAATACAATTTTGTTCCTTGAAAACTGCATGTATGAGGGAGTTGTTAGTCATGTTGAAACGATCGTATCAAACGTTACTCATTGCTATGAGTATGCTTCTAGTTGTTCTGAATTTTGTATTTCCACTGACGAAAGCGAGTGCTGAAGTCATTAATCGTGATAGATATGAAATGTAGTGAAAGGAGTCAATGTCGGTAAAACGAAGAATTTAGGGAAACTTGGGGAAGACGTTATGCAGCGCAAAAGTGCTTGGCTTGCTGAAGAACTGATGCAAGCTGTTTCGATCGCTCAAACTGTCATTAAACCAATAAAACATCATGATTATTGGATAGAATCCGCTACCAAATTATTAGCGGGCAGTATCTTGTATTTAGATCGAAAACATAAAAACTTGTATTACCTAGATGTGAAAAAAGTAATTGAGTTTACGGAAAAAATATATGAAAGTGAAGCAAATTTGGTAAAAGTAGTAGATTCGCTAAAGAATGAGCACCCAGCGTATCCAATATTTCATGAGCTAGGTTTATATTCAAAAGAAACCAGGGATACGATAATAATCAATTTGTTATACATTCTTGAAAAACATTAACGAGAGAAGCAAGGGGAACAAAAAAGAGTATTTTTGGTTTCAGTAATCGCCAGTAGAAACAAGTGAAATAGGAAGGAGAGCAATCATGTTAGGGATAGCTAAGAAGTACGCAAAGGTAATTAGAACGTTGAAAGAAATGGATGAAGGGGAAAAGGTTGCAGGTGTGATAAAGGCTCGTTTTGGGGCTTATAAAACGGTCATAGAAGGTGTAAAAGAAAACGCCAATGATTTTATTTTCATTTTTGATCCGAAAGGCATCTTTTATGAAGATACCCATCAAGAAAAACGAAAACAGGGGTATCACATCATCAAACATGATTTATTAACTGGTTATGAAACGCTACAAATGGATTTGAAACAAAACTCTGTTGTGTACATCAGTGTAGAAACGGAAGCAAGTACGTATCAAGATAGAGGAGAAGCATTATCAAAATTTCTTCAGTATCTAACACAATGCAAGAATATAAGACCGATTCACCTGGTATTTCATCAATATGATTTGTACCCAATCCCTCATATGGAGCAGTTTTTGAAAGAAAGCGCAACATACCACATTCAGCATTCAATCGTAGTTGAATCTCAATCCGCATTACAGCACATATACGGAAAAGAGGCAGCACAACGCATTATCACTTCGTACAACACAACAATCCTAGCATGATCTAAAGCACTCGTTCACTATTTCATCCTATCTAGATGGCTAGAAAACTAGACGAGGGAGAAGCGCTTTTCTCCCTTCTCTATCAAAAATAGGAGGCGTTCATATGGGAAAAGAAAAAAGACTCACATTTTATGATATTGCGGCATCACAAGCTCATAGTGTTAAAACTTTTGATGGAAAAACATACGAACTGAAAGGCACCATCGCAATTGAAAATAGCACAGGAAGCATTGAAAAAGTGGCTCAAATTTATTATCAAATGCGCTCGGTTAGAGATGAACATCAAAACTTAATTGCTAAAAGAAAAAATAAACATGCTGAATTAGTAGCTGTAAAACAAAAGTGTAAATAAAAAAAGCGATTTTGAAGTGTGCTGAGAACATAGCACAAAGTAAGTTGTTCTTTGACAATTTAGATATATATTGTGTATCTCTTCCTTTCAGTAATGATGTAGAAAGGTGAAATATACAATATATATGCGTGCCTCCCCTCAAAAGGTCACTAGAGGGGTTAGGTATATGATTATCGTTAGGTGAGTAAGAACGTAAAACTCATCTGTGACCACTGGGAAATGCATTGTATCAAAAATCTGTTTGCGCTAGTGATCGCGAGGAATATCCCATTTTGACATTCTGAAGAAGCGATGAACCACACAAACAGTAGATACATAAGGTTCTACGTTCATGCCAAAATACGTAGTGCGGTATTGGGCCTATAGAAGCTAGGTCGGGGTTAGTTTCTATACGCATGCCAATACAGGGTTCGTCATTCCAGCCATAAATGATATTTCCATTTTCTATCCCACTTTCCTTTAAATGTTATAAAATAAAGACAGATGTTGAAGTTAAAATGTGTCTCATCACACTTCAAAATCGCTTATAAAAATATGACATAGGGAGGAATATGCGTGAGTCGTAAAGGGTGGATCATTTCCGCAGTTGTTGGACTGTTAATTGCAATTGGTATTGGTTCAACATTTGTCTTTAGCTCGGGAAAAGGGGAAGTAATGGAACTTAGTCCGTTAGAAATGAAGAAGTTCATGAGTGAGGATGGCACAGGTTTTGTTATGTTGAACAATGATAAAAAAACAAGAGAAGATATACTCTTTAATGTTGGAAAATTAGCAAAACAAAACAACGTCCAGGTGAAAGAATTATTTGGAGGTAGAGAAGATGTACCAAGAACAAGTAATCAGCACGACTTTGGTTTGTCACAAAAACGTGATACCCTTGCCTACTATGAAAAAGGAGAGTTGAAGAAAGCGATTAAGTTTGAAAAAATTAAACCATCTGAATTTGAAAAAGAAGTAGGGTTCTTTATTCAAAATTGCAAAGAACAATATCAGAAGTAATCACATAATCATTGAAAGGTGGTGATATAGTGGCGATTACACAGAGAGAATTAAAAAAAGAAAAAGATATGGTAGCAAACCTATTAAGAGCCAATGGTCAGGATTATAACCATTGGCTTCATTTACATCATCAGAAATACATTGAAGAAAATCAAGATTTAGTAATGAAAGCTTTACAAGCTTATAAGGCAATAGCAACAGAAGTAAAAGAAGTGAAAGAAGACAGCAAGGCGAATGAATTAAGTCAGCTTAGTAACGTATAAGCATTTAAAAATGAAAAGGGAGTGAATGTATATGTCAATGTTGGAAACATTATCTCAAATGTTAGTGTTAGGTGATGCAATGGATGGTCTAATTAATACGGGTAATTCTTTTATTGCATGGATGCAAAGAGGGGCAATGGTTAGTACAGCGATTGTATTTTGCTGGGGCGCTTATCTATTAATTTGGGGCGGTGAACGAGGAAGACATAAATGTATTTGGTGGTTTCTTGGTGGGGCAGCCGGACTCGTTATTGTAATGGGATGCCAATACTTAGCAGAAAGCGTAAATAGCAATGTAAAATTTGGTCAAATCTTATTCCCGTTTCTCTGGATGAAATAGTGAAAAAATATAAATAAGGCAATGAGGAGGCTATGCAAAGGGTATGGCTTTTTTTGTTGCCTTTTTTCATGAAATTTAAAGTAAATGGAAGAAAGGAGAAGCCATGTTTGTCATTTTTAAGAGTAGCAATGGAACAGAAATTCAGTCGGGTAAGCAATATTCGTTTCATGAAGCTTATATCTTAACGAAGCGATTAGAACGAGTTTATAGAGAGGCAGGGAGGCAAGAACATATTGACTTCGATTTGTTAGATGGTCATTCCAATGAAATTTATAACGGTACGTTATCACTTGGTTCGAGATATGCAGATCATATTTTTGATCACATTTCTAAAAAAATGAATGTAATGCAATTAGATCCGGAACAAGAGGAACAAAAGAAGGAACTGTTAGAAACATTAGAAAGAGAAATCAATGATTCTCCTTTTCATGAAGAATATGAATATCGAGAAGAATCACCAGAAAGGAAGGAAGAACCCTCTTCTGGTCCATCGAATGAAATAGAGCCACAAGTAAAGCCTGGAAAGGAAAATAGAAAAGGATTTAAGATTATTGCGAGTGTTATAGGGAGCATGGTGTTAATTGGAGCGGGTGCCATATTTGCCTTTAAGTTATTCTCTTCCGATCCAGTTTCGAGTGCAAATGCTGGTTCTGAACAATATGTAGTAAAAGGATTACAACAGGCAGCCATTCAACAGTATGGAGAAGCCGTTAAATACTTCGATAAGGTCAATTACACAGAATTAGATAAAGATAGTCAGAAGGCAGTTTTATTTACTTATTTATTAAATGGAAAGGCAAATAAGGCATTACAATATGAGCCGAAATTTGCAGAAAGTGTGGTTGCTTATCTTATTGGGATAGACAACATGAATAAAATCAATGAAATTGATGTCAAAAATGATGTAATCGACTTTGAAAAAGCAGCACTTAATAAGAAATATGAGGAGATAATTAAGCTTAAAGGGAAAGTCAATATGGACGGTAGACGTGAAAAACTCATTGTTGAAGCTTTTGTAAATCTAAAAAAATATGAAGATTGTTATTCTTTTGCCAAAACGCAAGGAAATAAAAACGTAATGAAAGAGGTCAAAGAATTAGAGAAACGGGATATTCAACAATCTACGATAAGTGAAGAAGAAAAGAAAGCTAAGATTGAAAAAATTGATAAAGATATACAGAACATCTAAGGGGGAAAGAATAACATGCCTTTAAATTATGAGAATCTGTACAAAAAAATGGGAATTGTTTTTCTTGGTGGTTCATTGATATTAAGTACAACAGGGTGCAGTTGGTTTGGGAGTAAGGAATCATCAAAAAGTAAAACAGCTATTACAAAAAAGGTAGATAAGAATAAACCGGATGAAAAGAAAGAAGATCTGAACAAACATGATTTTGAAGCAATTACAGAGAATGCAATTCAAAGTAAGGATAATGAAGTTGCTTATGTACTAGAAGAGCTGGATAAATCAAAAATTAATTTTAAAGAAAAATCTATTGTAAGTAATCTTCAAAATGGGGATGAAACCACTTCTCGTGTTCTAGCACTCTTTGATAAGGAAACAACAGATAAAACACTTCAAGATACAACAAAAGATAATGTGATTGCAGCTATTACCGATAATAAGCCACAAGTCAGCGTGAATGGAGATCATTTTGCATTTGGCGATCAAAATATTGATTCTTCAGTAGCGAGTATAGGAGATATTCTTCCACCAGAGAAGAAACCAGATGCAATTGTGAACCCACCAATTATAACGGAGGGTGAGAATGGTAATACGGAAAATACAGGGACAGAAAAACCAAAGCCACCTATAGAGCCGGAAAAACCAACAAATCCAGAGAAACCAACAGAACCAGAGAAACCAACAGATCCAGAGAAACCAACAGATCCAGAGAAACCAACAGAACCAGAGAAGCCAACAAATCCAGAGAAACCAACAGAACCAGAGAAGCCGACAGAACCGGAGAAACCAACAGAACCAGAGAAGCCAACAGAACCAGAGAAACCAACAGAACCAGAGAAACCAACAGAACCAGAGAAGCCAACAGAACCAGAGAAACCAACAGATCCAGAGAAACCAACAGATCCAGAAAAACCAACAGATCCAGAAAAACCAACAAATCCAGAGAAACCAACGAATCAAGAAAAGCCAGTTCTGAAACAAAATGAAAAGATGGTAGCGAGTAAATAAAGAAAAAAATCAACTGATATTTTCAAAAAGGTACTCAAAAAAAGAGTACCTTTTTAATTTGAAAGGGGTCATATAGATGTTTGTTAATAGTGCAAATTTAGTACAAATTTCAAGTCTAGATAATAGTTTAATGGTGGTGGGTCGAGTAGGGACAGGGAAAACGAGGGAATTGAAGAAAATGGCTTTAAGTTTATCAAGAGTTTTAGTGTTAGATCCAATGAGAGAGTACGAAGACGAAGAATTTGAGAAGAAAACGGGTCATGTGACTCTACAACACTTAGAATGTGAATCGAATGAAGGGTATGGGAATTTTAAAATTACAGAAGATGTGATAAATAAAGCTAAACAATTTGAATATGTAATTGTAGATGAAACCAATTATTTACGTCAGGCAGATTTTATATACTTTCTTCAACAGATGAAGGATTCCGACATAAAAGTAATAGCAAGTTTTCAAAACATGCCATCAGATGCCCAAATTACTAAGAAATTTGGATATATCATATCTTTAGATGTAACGAATGATTTCAATAAGATAACAAAGTATGAAAAATATAATTATGATTCGGGATTTGGCTTAAAGAAGTAATACGTGTGGCTAGATTGAATAGAGGTGATGCTTTGATATGTATAGTGAAAAGATATCAATCAAATATAAATTAGCTGAAAAAGAAGTACTCATTCCATTGAGTGCTTTTTTGTTTGTTGGAATGTTATTGATCGCTAATTTTTTACTCAACTTATCCTTAGAGCTGATAGAAACAACTTTTAGTGATTTATTACATCCCAAACCGTTTCATATGGAGATAGGATTTCTTTTTCGGATGCCAATTGCAGAACATCCAATTTACTACTTGCTTGTTTTCCTTGTAGTGATTGGAACTATAGCGAGAACAGTGTACAAATTGAAATCTTCCTTTAAAAACCTAAATAATCATCAGAAAGGGTCTAGTCGTTTTACAACAGTTGAAGAGTTGAAAAAGCAATACCGAGCTGTACCAGATCGAGAAGAATCATTTAAAGGTGGCGGTGGTGTTGTTATCTCACGATTAGGTGACAAGGTATTTATTGATGATAGTCCGGTAAATAATTTAATTATCGGTACAACACGCTCTGGTAAAGGGGAAACCTTTGTATTTCCTACAATTGATGTCTATTCTAGAGCGGAACATAAACCATCCCTAATTTTTAATGATCCAAAAGGTGAGCTCTTCAGTGCATCGAAAGAAACACTGGAAGAGCGAGGGTATCACATTGAAGTTTTGAACTTGTTAAAGCCACTTGATTCCATGAGTTATAACTTATTGCAGCTTGTAAAAGATGCTTATAAAGATGGGGATTATTCAACGGCACAGGCATTATGTAAAACACTCTCACACACTTTGTTTTATAAACCAGGTGTTAAAGATCCTTTTTGGCAAGATTGTGCTATGAGCCTATGCAACGCTATGGTTTTAGCTATAACAGATAAATGTATTGCAGAAGGAACAGAAGAAAAAATAACGATGTATGCAGTAGCTAACATGTTATCAGAACTTGGTTCGAAAGAAATAATAATAGATCCAGAGGAACCACCTAAAAATGCATTAGATTTATACTTTGAAGGCTTACCAGCGGATAGCGTTGCGAAAATGCAATATGCAACTTCTAATTTCTCAAAAGGGCAAGCAAGAGGTGGGATTTTCACTCAAACAATGAACGGACTTTCTATTTTTACATTTGATGAAATCGCTAAAATGACAGCGAAAAATAGTGTGGATTTAAAACGTGTCGGTTTTGGAAAAACGATAAAAGGAAAAGTGACACCTAGAAAACGAGTGGAAATTGTATTTTCAGATGGCTCAAAGGAGTCTATCAAAGCAGATATTACAGGACGTTTTGCATTAGATTTTAAACAATCAATACAAGTTGGAGATACCATTCAATGTAATGAAAAGGAAAATCCTCAAACGAAAACATCTATTTCTATTACAAAAATAGATGGGAAAACGGGTCATACAGAATTTAAAGTAGTAGAAGAAAATGAAGATATGGAAGTAACAAAAGTGGATTATTTCGATAAACCAGTGGCTATTTTTATGATTACACCAGATTTTGATTCTTCGAATCATGTGATTGCTTCTATTTTTGTAAGGCAGCTTTATTTTATATTGGCTAAGGGTGCATCCCTTGCTCGTGGAGGGAAATGTCACCGTGAGGTGGTTTTTTGCCTGGATGAGTTTGGTAATATGCCAAGTATTGAAGGGATGGCGAATATTATCACGGTTTGTCTTGGTAGAAATGTTCGCTTTAATCTTATCATTCAAGCATATTCACAATTAAAAAATAAGTATGGTGAGGATGCAGATACGATTGATGGAAACTGTGGGAATACCATTTACATTCTAACTAACGATCAAGAAACCGCCGAAAAAGTGTCCAAAAAACTAGGGAATCAGACGATTAACCTACCTTCTCGAAGCGGAAAAGGTCTTTCTACTGATAAAAATAAAACGGAAGGTCTAGATCAACGCCCACTGTTAACAGCAAATGAACTTATGAATTTTAAAGAAGGAGAAAGTACCGTTATTCGTGTTATAAAACGTCAGGATAATAACAGAAAACGGATCAGACCTCGCCCAATTTATAATACGGGAGAAACAGCCTTAAAATACAGATGGGAGTACTTAGGCGTAGAATTCGATACAGATAAATCTATTTTAGATATAGATATTGATTCCCTACATGATGACGTAAATCCAAATTCACTCATTGTAGATTTTTTAGGAGAAAGAAAGGAAAAACCATCAGAGCCGGAACAGGAAGATTTGCCACCAGTAGAGACACCGCAGCCAGTAGAAGAGCCAACAATGATGGGAATTGATGAAGAGATTCCGGAAGAGGCGTTTCAGCAGGAAGATAGCCCGTTTGATTCTCTCTCCATTGAAAATTGGAAGGGAAAAACGGTTAATGAATTTTTTGAATCTGATTTAGCGGTTTTGAAACTGGTTGATAAGTTCTTTATAGCACAGTTAGGCAAATCAATAAATGAGGTTGAAAATCAAGAAATGGGCGAGTTTTACAGTGAATTTCAAATGTTAGCTCACAATGACCACATTGACAAAAGTGTTTATCAAGCAGTCGAAAGTAAGATTAATCAAATCTTGCGTGATTTAGAAGAAAAAGAAAAAGTAACAAGTTAGAAAGCACTCAAATAATTGAGTGCTTTTTTGATTACAAACATAAAGGAGGAAGAGGGAATGTGTGTACCGACAATCACGGATAAAATGCAATTGATTTTAGATAGTTACTCGCCATTGGTAACAGGAGAAAATGAGGTCATTCTTGGTCTAGAAGATGCGGTTCTTTTCCTTTCAGTAGATCGGGAACAAAAAGGGAAATTGATTATTCGTATCGACAGACTAAATGAGAGAGTGAATTGGACAGCAAAAGAAGTATTAGGACAATAGCAATTATGAGAGGAGGGTAAATAGTGAAAGATGAAGAAATTTTAAAGGTTTTAGAATCGTTCTCGGATTATCTTCAAGTAGGAGACATCGTGAATTATGTATTGCGTTGGCTAGGATGGTTCCTAATTGTAGGTTTATCTTTGGTTGTAGATGCTTTAGAAGGTGTGACAGATGCCATACTGGGGATTAAAGGGTTCTTTAATTCACCAGAACTACAAAATTTTGTTGATAGGTTATATCCATTGTTTGTCGTTCTTTTAGCCATATCGTTTTTATATATTGGCTACATGTTCATTTTGAACAAACAAATGAACCGTTCTCAAATTATCATCAATATTTTTGTAACACTGAGTGTACTTTGTTTACTAAGTACTGGTATGACAAAGGTTGATAAGTTCACCGATGATGCCATAGCGGTTGTAAAATCAGAACAAAAAGGTTCCTTAAGTGATGAAATTATTAAGAAGAACATAACGGATATTGCAGTGATAGATCAAAATGGATGGAAAAAGAAAGAGGATATGAATCCGAAAAATCATATTCCAGAAAAAAATATTAGACAGATAGACATTACAGAAAAAATAGATTCGGATTTTGAGTTTGCAAAGGATAAGGAGTTATCTGAAGGTGGGCAAGATATCCTCAAAAATAAAAGGGTAATGGATGGGATGGGGGTCGCATCTTTAGCAGAATTAAAAGATGGATGGTTTGATTTCTTCCCAGAAAAGTATTATCGCTGGCATTGGAATTTCTGGAATATATTCTTTACTTTACTGATAACAGGATTAACTTTGTTATTGGTAAGTATTAAGTTAGCTAGGTTATTTTATGAATTGGCATTTAACTACTTGTTGGTGAACATAATAGCACCAGCCGATGTTGCGAATGGTCAAAAGTTAAAAGCTGTATTATCTAATATCCTCAATATATTTATAGCAACGATTATGATATTCCTATCTTTGAAGCTATATATAATGGGAACAGCGTTTCTCCATGACAAATTAAATGGTGTACCGTATCTGATTGCATTAGCCGCATTTAGTATGGCAGTTCTAGATGGTCCGGCAGTCGTAGAAAGGTTATTCGGTATAGATATTGGATTAAAGAGTAGTTGGGGCATGTTAGCAGGTGGTATAGCTGGTGGTTTCGCACTTAGTAAAGGAATTGGCGCTCTTGCAAATTCAAAACCAATGAAGGGTCTCGGAAATATGATTGGAAAAGGAGCGAAAGGTGCAGCAGAAGGAACTGGTGTTGCAGCGGCTAAAACCGCAAGTGCGGCAGCGATGGCAACAGGTGGAATGGCTGGTCTCATAAGTGGCTTAAAAAATGGAAATGAATCTGAAAATAAAGATTCATTGCAAGATCAAATGAAAAAAGCTGGTGAGAAGAAAGCAAATGGAAATGATGTAGCAAATAAGGAAAAAGAAAAAGGTAACTTAAATAAGGAAAAAGATAAAAATAATGGTGGTACGCCATCTATTCAAGAAGACATGAAAAAAGGAGGGAACGAAAACCCAGGGGTAGCGAATGGGCAAGAATCAGGTACTACAAGCCTTCAAGATGAAATGAAAGAAGCTGGAAAAGCAAATGGAACAAGCGCAGGAAATCAAACACCAGGAGGCGTAAGACAAGGAGCAAGTGAAGGAAGCCAAACAGCAGGAACAGTAAGACAAGGAGCAAGTGAAGGAGGTCAAACAGCAGGAACAGTAAGGCAAGGAGCAAGTGAAGGAGGTCAAACAGCAGGAACAGTAAGACAAGGAGCTAGCGAAGGAAATCAAACAGCAGGAACAGTAAGACAAGGAGCAAGTGAAGGAAATCAAACGCCAGGAACAGTAAGACAAGGAACAGGTGAAGGAGGTCAAACAGCAGGAACAGTAAGACAAGGAACAAGTGAAGGAAGTCAAACGGCAGGAACAGTAAGACAAGGAGCAAGTGAAGGAGGTCAAACACCAGGACTAGTACCAAGCGGAAGTAGCTCGGCACCAATGGAAACATCAAGACCAGTATCAAGCGGAAGTAGCCCGGGACCAGTAGAAACACCAAGATCAGTGCCAAGTGGAAGTGGCCCGGCATCAGTGGAAACACCAAGATCAGTACCAAGTGGAGGAAGCCCGGCACCAGTAGAAACATCAAGACCAGTACCAAGTGGAGGAAGCCCGGCACCAATGGAAACACCAAGATCAGTACCAAGTGGAGGAAGTCCGACGCCAGTAGAAACATCAAGATCAGTACCAAGTGGAGGAAGTCCGGCACCAGTAGAAGCATCAAGACCAGTACCAAGTGGAGGAAGCCCGGCACCAATGGAAGCGCCAAAATCAGCACCAAGCGGAGGAAGCCCGGCATCAGCCGACATCGTAACGGTGACACATAGTAGCCCAATTATTCCTTATGAAAGTGATAAAGAAGTGGCAGCAAGTAGAAGTCGGGAAACACGGACATTGGGACAATATACAACTGATAAAGTTAAAAATACAACATCATCCGTGAAACAAAAGGTAAGAGGAGTACAAGAACGCATTCATAATTCTGAAACGGTACAGAATACAAAGCGTTTTTATCAGATGGGGCAAAACACGGGTAAAAGTTGGAGAGATATTGTAAACAAAAATAAAAATAATACAGATAAAAAATAAGCGTACGATTACGCTTATTTTTTATTGTCGAAAAGGAGGGAATCCCGATGAGAAGCTATCGGATTCCAAAGGAAATCAGTACAGAATTACGGATTAATAAAGTGCTTTATTTAATAGATTTCTTTTTATTAATTGGCTTATTAGTTGTAACGATGATTCTTAGGAATTTTGTACATGATTCCTTTCAATTACCATTTGTTATTTTCATGGCGGTTATTGCAATTATCATGATTTGGCGTCCAAGTACGAATCCTCAAAAACGAATGTATGAAGTATTGATTATTACATTGCTAAGAAGAAAAGGTGCATATTGCGCCATTGATAACGATCAATAAGGGAGGGATCACATATGGCGTTATTCAGCGAAAAAGATGTAGAGAAAGAAGAGCCAAAACAACTAGAAAGACCAAAGAAAAATACATTTCGATTTAACGAAAAAAATGTAAAAGAATCAATTTCTGAACCAAAAGAAATTGTGAAGGTGGTACCCGACAAAAAGAAAGAAGAAAAAACAAAGGTAGAACCAAAAGTAAAAAAACAGAAGAAAGAAAAGCCAAAGAAAGACGTTTCGAAAAAGAAAAATCCAAAACTGTTAGGTTTTTTATCTAGAAAAAAGAAAGAAGCGCCACCAAAGGTAAAGAAAAGTATTGCGGAAATTATGCAAATTGTAGACATGACACAGGATGGCATATTTGAACTAAAAAATGAGGAGTTTTTAGAAATTCTTCAAGTGGAAGGTGACGATATGTTCTCTAAGAATAGCGACGAGCAAGCATTTGTTATTTTCTCACATGCTTATTTTTATCAAGCCTACAAACAGTCCATTAAACTCGTTTTTTTAAACTTCCCATGTCAAACAACTGAACAACAACGTTATATAGAGAAGAAAATTAAAGAATGTACCAGTCCTTTGTATGAGCGGATTTTAAATCAGAAGTTAAAAGAACTGCAGTTTTTAGAATGGGGCAGAACAAATCGGGAAGCCTTCTTATTCATTTACGGAGAAACGGAATTGATCGTAAAAGAACGTGTAGATGCAGCAAAGCGATATATCAAACGCTCTACCGAACTATTAGATGTGGATGAAGAGAAAAAGTTAGAGCTTATGTTTAAATTGTTTAATCAAAATGCAAAATTAGGAACGAAAAATATATGGTAGTAAGGGGGAAATAATATGTTTGCGTTCAAAAGTAAAAAATCCAAAAAGGAAAAACAAGAGGAACTAAAAAAGAAGAAAGGTTATAACCCTTATTTAGTGGCTAGAGTTCAGCCACAAGGGGGAATTAGTTTTAAAGAAAGTTATTTTCAAACAGGTGATGGATTAGGTACTTGTGTTCATGTTTTTGACTTTCCAACAGAGGTAAATGATTTTTGGTTAGAGCAAATTATGAATATGCCAAATGTGATCACAACATTAGATGTCATGAGTGATGACCGAAAAGAAGTTGTTGAATCAATTAATAAATCCATGAGTGAACAAAGTGTGCGACATGATACAGCAAAGGATAATATAGATCGAATTGATGCGAAAAATGAATTTTTAGAGCTGGAAGCTCTCTATACGGATTTGAAACAAGGTGAGGTCATGAAACGTATTCACATTCGTATTTATGTTTCCGCTAGAACAATAGATGAGCTAGAAAAACAAGTAAAAGAGATCCTGGAAACATTAGAATCTTATAACTTTCGAGGAGCTGTCTTTTTAAATGAACAAGAGTATGAATGGGATGCACTCGTAACGAGCTTTGATACACAAAAAAATTATGTGAACCGAAGAAAAGGGAAAGAAATTCCGGCAGTCAGTTTGGCTGGTGGGTGTCCGTTTCATTATTCTTATTTACACGATCCATACGGTACGTATTATGGAACAACGAAAACAAAAGGCAATGTTATTTTTGATATCTTCCATAAAGACAATCAAAGAAAGAGTTATAACGGTGTAATGATTGGAAAGTCTGGTGCGGGAAAATCAACATTGTTAAAAAAGAAAACGGTGGATTATGCAAGTAAGGGTCACTTTGTTCGGGTATTTGATGTTGTAGAAGAGTTTACAGATACAGTAGAAGAGCTAGGTGGAAAGACAATTGCTTTAGACGGATCACAAGGTCAGATTAACCCACTTCAAGTATATAAGACAGCAGAAAGTGAGGAAGTTAGTTTTACCCAGCATTTATCTAAACTGACAATTATATATCGGTTCATTGCACCAGAAGCAAAAGATGATGAAATTAAAGAATATGAAAATTTACTTCGTAAACTATATATTCGTATGGGATTATGGAATGACGAAAAAGGAGCAAAAAATGAAATTACAACAAGAAAATCGAAAGAATATCCGATCTTCTCTGACTTTTTAAAGTTTGTTCGCAAAGAGTTATATCAAGATGTAGCAGCTAAAAAGCATCATGATAATTTAGGAGACAGTAGACTTCATCGTTTAGAATTAATTGAATTAAATCTTACGAATTTAGTAGAAGCATATGCAGAATTATTTGATGGGCATACTACAATTGAAGATTTCAAGAAAGAACAGGTTGTATCTTTTTCTTTACGAAATATATCTAGTTTTAAACCAGAAGTATTCCAGGCACAGATCTTTAATGTGTTAAATCTCCTTTGGAATGAAATGATTTCAAATGGTGCGCCTCAATTAAAAGCCTTTAACAAAAAGCAACTTGCTTTTGAAGATGTAACTCGTTATTTCATTATTATTGACGAGGCGCATCATATCATAAACACGAAAAAAGAAAGCGCTCATGCGCTACAATTTTTAACGAAACTTAGCCGAGAAGATCGAAAATATTTTGCAGGGCTTTTATATGCAAGTCATACGATTCGAGATTTTGTACCGGAAGGATCTTCACAAGAAATGATTGATGAAATTAAAAAGCTTTTTGAACTTACACAGTACAAATTTATTATGCAGCAGGATAATAACAGTTTAGATATGTTACGAAAAGTATTTGCAGGACAGTTAAGTGAAAGTGAAATTGCAGCGATTCCACATTTACCAACAGGGGATGTCATTTTAAGTATTGGGGCTGTAAAAAACATTCACTTCCATGTAGAAGTAACAGATGAAGAATTGATGTTATTCGGGGGAGGTGCTTAATACCATGCATCTAGTTTTAAAGGTTATACCAAAGAAATGGCTCATCACTTTAGCACTACTTGTGATGGGTCTTTTTTCTTTTCTCTTACTTGGAATTATGAGTATTTTTATTGCGGCAATGGGGAGCGATAGTGGAACAGACGCAGGTGATATTACGTATACAGGTGAAGGGCAAGTCATGAATGTTTCGCCTGAAGTTCTAAAATGGGAACCTACGATTCGGAAGCATGCGAAAGCCTTTGGGGTGGAATCGTTTGTCGCTTTAATGCTTGCTCAAATGATGCAAGAAAGCGGAGGGCGTGGCAGCGATCCAATGCAGAGTTCCGAAGGCGCATTTAATACGAAGTATTGTAAATCACCAAATTGTATTACAGATCCAGATTACAGTATTTGGGCAGGTGTACAGGAGTTTAAACATGCGATAGAAAGAGCCGGAGTAACGAGTCCAGGGGACATGGATCATATCAAAACCGCCCTTCAAGCATATAATTTCGGGACAGGATTTTTCGATTTTATTGGTGCAAATGGTGGCAAGTATACGAAAGAATTAGCAATTAAATTTTCACAACAACAGTATCAAAAAGTAAAACATACTGGCATGTATCGTTGCCTTAGACCAGAAGCCGTACCATATCAAGCGTGCTACGGCGATATTTTGTACGTTGACGCAGTATTAAAATATTATCAGCCGGGTTCTGTCGTTTCTGGTGGAGGAGGAAATCCAGGAAGTGGAGGCAGTAGCGGTTCAAAAGTTGCCGATGTAGGTCGCCAATGGATAGGACGTTCTACCTATGTATTTGGTGGAGGACGTAACACAAATGACATCGCAAGAGGGATTTTTGATTGTTCAAGTTTTGTACGCTGGGCATTCGAACAAGTGGGGATGTATACCAGTCCGATAGGAGCCGTAAGTACGGAAACATTAAACAAAATTGGTACAAAAGTATCAGCAAATGATATGAAACCGGGTGATGTTATTTTCTTTGATACCTACAAACATGACGGACACGTTGGCATTGTAATTGATAAAAACACTTTCATTGGATGCCAAACGAATAAAGGTGTTTCTATTGAAGATTTAAATAATCCGTATTGGAAAAAAGTCTTTTCTGGTCATGTAAGAAGGTTCTAAAAACCGAAAGAATAGGAGACTAAGAGAATGAAAGATAAACGAAAAACTTTGTTTATTGTATTTGTCATTTTAGTTGTAGGTGTGACAGCTTTTAATATCTATTTGAGTAAAAAATCAATGAGTGATGGTAAAGAAAAACAGCTAAAACTTTCAAATGAATTACTAACAAAACAAAATGAAGACTTAAAAAAACGACTGGATAAGGTACTTCCTTCCGCACAAGAACAACAGAGAAGGGCGTATTTATCGACAGCCGAATCGTTTATTCAATTATCATTTCATCGAGAAAAAGAAGGCTACAGTGAGCGAAAAGAAAAAGCAAAATCCATTATGAGTGAAGAACTATTACAACAATTTTATCCAACTGATAAATACGAATTAGGAGATACGTATAAAACGAAACCAATAGAAATGAAGTTTTATTTACAAGAAAATGAACCCGATAAAGAGGAGGTAAATGTGTTAGCTGAATTTATAAATGTCACGACAGATCCAACGCAAAACCGAGAAGAAAAAGTAAACAATGTGTTACGAATCATCATGAAAAAAGAAAATGAAATATGGCGAGTTACAAGTGTAGAAGAGTTAAATATGAAAGTTTTATAACGAAAAAAGTGGGGTGAGAGTGTGATAGGAGCGATTGGTAAGAAGAGTGAAAGAATCAATCTAAGAAAAAATAAGTCGTGGATCTACTTAACAATTATCAGCTTTCTATTTTTGGGTTTTTTCGCTTTCTTGACATCAAAAATTTACATGCCAAACGATGAAAAACTATTCCATACAGAGACAAATAAAGTAATTAAGTTGTCGGGTATGGGGAAATTGATTGTAGAGAAAAGGGAATACAATCCACACAAAAACTTTATACAAATTTACTTTCGATTAGAAGGATATGAGGAAACAGGATATACATTTAAAGCACAGCAAAAAGCAAATCCAGGTGTTCAATTACCTGTCAAAGTATTGTACGAGGAGAACGGAAAATACGTTGTAGAAGTAAAAGACTTATCTCCGAATTGGGGAGCGCTAGCTTTCGATATTTACAATAAAAATGGTGAGAAAGAACAAATGGATATTCGTAAATTCACACAAGATGTTAACGAATCTGAAGAAGAAAATGCAGCAACAAAAAGTCCGAATAAATTAGTTCAGACGATTTTTACCGATCAAAGAAAAACAAAAGCGAATGACGAATTGATAGCTGAAGATAAAAAAACATATGAGCTAGATTTTATAGAAAGAGACAAAAAGGATATTGAAACAAAGATAAAAAATTATGGGAAAGCAATCAAACTGGAAGAAGAAAATGCGAAGACAGTTTATGAAAAAGTAAAAGAATTACAAGATGAAATGAAGTATCAAACCGAAGCGGAAAAAACAGAAACGCAATCCAAAATAGCATCCTTAGAATCAAAAATAAAATCATCAGAAAAGAACGTTGAATTGTTTAAAGGAGAACAAAAAATCGCACGAGATAAAATCAAAAAGTTAGAGCAAAAGGCACATGAGATTAATAAAAAGTGAAAAAAGTCATGTCGTCACTGAGTACTCACCAGTGGAATTTGAGTACTCAGTGAGTGCTCATCTGGTGGTTTTTGTATCGTCAGCGAGTACTCATCAGTTGGATTTGTGTCATCAGTGAGTACTCACCTAGAGGATTTTCTTGCCCCCATCGTTTTGCTAGGCTCCGCCTAGCCCCACACCCTCGGTGGGGGCAAAAACCCCTTATGCTCTTCTCACTATTTATTGATCTCTACCCAGAATTGCAGAAAGGAGCGGAAATTGTGAATCTAAAAATAAGAGATATAGATCCAGTTGCCTTAAAGAAAATAGATGAAATAGCAAAGAGGAAAGGAGTATCTCGGCAAAAATTTTTGAAAGCTCAAATTGAAATGCTGGCATTTTTTCAGCAACAAAATAAGAGGGAAATGGAATTAGAAAATCTTATCGAAAAGAACATCCATATGATGAGTGCTTGTTATAGCGAAATGGAAAAAATGAATGAGTTTATTCAAATGATGATGCAGGATGTTGAAAATGAGTAATGCCGTTCCTGTTCAGTCTTCCATCACACCAGGTGTTGTTTTGAAAACGAAATTTGTGTTACCAAGTTCAGATGCTTTTCAGAACTATATTGATTATGTAGATCGGGAGGAAGCGAAAAGTGAAGTGAAGCTGAATCCAAAAATGTTTGAAACGTATCAAGACTATATGGGGAATTCAGAAAAGACATCGGCACTATTTACAGAACACGCAAATCGTTTAACAGAAAGTGAGAAAAAGTCCTTAAAGGAAATGTTTAAAACCGCTCATGAGAATGGAAGTATCATGTGGCAAGATGTCATTTCTTTTCATAATCCCTGGTTAGAGAAACAAGGGATTTATGATGAGAAAACAAAAACATTGGATGAAAAAAAGTTAATGGATGTAACACGGCTTGCAATGAAGGAAATGCAAAAAAGAGAGGGGATAGAAAAAAGTTCAATCTGGTCAGCAGCTATTCATTTTAACACGGACAATATTCATATTCATGTAGCAACTGTTGAACCATTTCCAACGAGAGAACGTGGTAAAAGAAAACCAAAAACGTTAGATGCGATGAAGGGAAAAGTCGTAAACAATTTGTTAGATCGTAAGCAGGAACAAAAACAAATTAATGATCTGATTCGAAACAATATGGTGGGAAGGAAAAAAGAGGATTCCGTTTTTGATTGGCGCAATCAACATCTTAAGCCGTTATTTTTACAAATCTATAAACAGCTACCAAGTGACAAAAGACAGTGGCAATATAGCTACAATACGATGCAACCATTAAAGCCGGAAATTGACAAATTAAGCAGTCGATATATTCAACATCATCATAAAAAAGATTACGATCAATTTCTCCAAAAGCTAGATAAAGAAGTGCAAGTTTTTAAAGAAGCATATGGGGAAGGAAAGTATGATAAGAAGCAATATGAAAATTACAAGACGAATAAAATAAATGACTTGTATAAAAGAATGGGGAACGCCTTTTTACAAGAAATGAAGGCATATGATAAGGAACAAAAGAGAATCCATCACATGAAGAAATCAAAGCCGTTTCAAAAATTTCAACAGAATGTATCTATTCAGTATTCTATGAGAAAAGTGGAACGTGCTTTTAAAAGTGAATATGAAAGCTGGAAGAACCAAAAGTATTATGAGCGTATGCAAAAAGAAAGTGCATACCAAAATGAGAGGGGTTATTAAATGAGTACAATTAGAAGACAGGTAACGATGGATCAAGAGACAGAGGATTATATAAAGGATTACATGGAGGAACACGGAATTCGATACACAGGGGAAGCAATGGGGAGAATTTGCAAGGAGCATGAAGCGGCAAAAAATACAGAATGGTCGTTAAATTATGTAACAGAAGTGGTATCAAAAAACTTACATGATGTGTTAAAAAGTGAGCTAACAAAAATTCGTCTTGGTGCCAATAGCGCGGATAGAAATACACAAGTTTTAATCGAATTAATGAATGGATACTTTTTTGCTAATGACCTGGATTTAGAAAGCATTATTACAACGGATAAAATAGAAGTCGGTGGCGTGAAAATTGCAAAAGAAGTCGTAGCGGAACGCATCAGTAATGCAAGACAAAAACGTTTAGATCATGAGGCAGCAAAGAACAATGTAACGTAAGCTACATTGTTTCTTTTTATAAAAAAACAGGAGGTTAGTAGGATGTTATTATTTCATGAAGATATCGTATTAGGAGTCATTAAAGAGATTGGAGAAGGTGAACTTGTTTTACTTGTAAAAGAGGAAGATCTAACAATCAAAATTACACGAGAACAAGAGGAAGAACTTGCAGTCCATGTCATGAATCAAGAAAATATGTTAGTTCCGGTTAATGTGAAAACTCATGAGCTTTTCTTTGATACAGCTGAGAGATGGATCGATGAAAAATTGTATAGCAGGAACACCAGATTAAATCATTTTTTGTTACTCAATTGAGAAAACGGAAAGTGATTTTTTTATATCTAGAAAAGAAAGGGGGGAAAAGTAAAAGCCCTCTTTCTTTTTAGAATGAAAAGAGTGACTGTATGTATGTTCCTTGTAGTATGGTTTTGTTGAATTTTACATTCTTGTCCACATTAAAGGGGAAACCGAATCAACATAAAATTAAAGTATTTCTCAACCTGAAATTGTATTAAATTTTAAAATTCTTTGTTATTATCAAGTGGCAATATCTGGTTTTAAATAATTTGATTAAAGGGGAGTGGGTAAATCAATGACATTTAAAGTAGGTATGAAGTACATGTTTAAAAATAAAAATAGTAGAAAATATCTAGACATATCAGGAAATCAAACAGGTAATAATGCTAATGTTCAACAATATGAATATCTTGCAGATGCACCTTCTGAAAGATTTTTTCTTCATCCATTAGATAACAATTATTATGCAATGATTAATCTAAACAGCGGTAAAGTTATAGATATATCAGGAAATCAAACAGGTAATAATGCTAATATTCAACAATATGAGTGGCTTGGAGATGCACCTTCTGAATACTGGTACTTCCATCGTGAAGCTGATGGGCATTATGTTATTGAATCAAAACATAGTGGCAAAGTTTTAGATATAGAAGGAAATCAAACAGGTAATAATGCTAACGTTCAACAATATGAGTTTCTTACAGATGCACCTTCTGAAAGATTTGCAGTTGAAGAAGCAGGAAGTGTCTCACTCCCATCGATAAATACGCAACCATTATCACCTGTACCACAATATGAAACAATAAATGACCAACTTCCCGAAGAAACAGAACGTGTGGTAACAGCATTTACAGTAGTTCCGGCTATTGCAGTAAAAGATCCACATTATGGTGGAGATACAGCTAAACAAATAAAAGAAAACCCTTATTATATGGTTGTGAAAAAACAATGGTGGAAAAAACAAGAATCTTATGTTTTAGCTCCTGGTGAAACATATAAATACACAACAAAAACAGGTATAAAAGTAACGGATCAAGAAACAGCTACAAAGACAGTAAGTTTGAGTATTGGCGCTGATATGGGTTTTAGTTTTAAAGGATTTTCAGTAGGAATGTCTTCTCAATACTCAACACAATTACAGACTTCTATAAGTCATACAACTGAACAATTAAAAGAGGAAACATGGGATCACGAGATAAAGAATCCATCTTCAAATAGGATGGCGTACTCTAGATATATACTCACTACAGAATATACTGTGCAAAGGAAAAGTGGCACAATCGTAAATTCTCCTTGGACGATGACTGATAAGACAAGAACGCATGCAGTTACTTATCCGAATGCTGAACAAAAAGCATTGAATGAAAATACAAAACAACTATCCAAAACTCAAAGTGTGAACTAAAAAAATATTTACAAAAAACACCTGATTTCTATACGTTGAATCAGGTGTTTTTTATTCCGAAATAAAGGTTGGGAGTGCTTTCAAATAGCACTCTCTTTCTTTTTTAGTAAAAAGGAGGAGATGCCATTAATGTATGGCTGTTTGCAAGCTGTATGTTCCTTGTAGCTGTCTTTTTGAACACATTGTTATTATTCGTTCACCGAATGATGAAAAAGCGGAGAAATAAGAAATGGAAGCGTGAAACTGAAATTGCAGATTAATAGGAGGTAGTACGTATGGGGAAAACATTGTTTATTGCTGAAAAATCGAAGGTAGCTGTTGAATTATTAAAATCAACTAGATTTAAAAACTCACAAAGATATCCAGGGAGCAAGCCATATTATGGCTACTATGAAAATGAAAATTACATTATTAGTTGGTGCCGTGGGCACTTATTAGAACTAAAATATCCGGAGGAAATGGATGAAAAATACAAAGAATTTAATTTTGATCACTTGCCTATTATTTTAGAGCCGACATATAAAGAGAAATCGGATAGTCTCGAACAAATTCAAATATTGGTTAAGCTATTGAACCGTCCTGATGTAGATCACGTGGTAAATTCATGTGATGCAGACAAAGAGGGTGAGCTTATCTACCGAGAAATAGTTGAACATGCAGGTGTGAACAAGCGAGAATCCCGCCTTTTTATCTCTTCTTATGAAGCCGCAGAGTTAGAGGGAGCATTGAACCGATTAGAACCAGGGAAAGACTATGAAGCACTTGCTCAATCCGCTAAAGCGAGGCAATACCTGGATTACATTCTAGGAATTAATGTTACGAGGGGTTGTACATCCAAACTAGCAAGAAATCAATTTTTATTGGTTTCTGGTCGTGTTCAAATGTGTATCTTGAATGAAATCCGTCAAAGGGAAATCGCTATCCAAAATTATAAAGAACAAACCTATTACAATTTAAAGCTACTAACCGAAAATGGTTTATCACCGGTGATGAAAACAGAAGATCAATTGATAGATCCATCGCCACTACAAAAGCTTGGAGATAGCTTGAAAGAAACAAATGTAATCGTAACGGAATTTAAAGAAAGTACGAGAAAAAAGAAACCAAAATTATTATATAACTTAACGGATATTTACAAAGATGCTCACGCCAAGCTGAAGATAAATGCAGAAATAGCAAAAAAATATATACAGAGTTTGTATGAAGAAGGCTTTATTACTTATCCTCGTTCTTCATCCAGGCATTTACCTACAGAACAAGTGGAACGAGTGAAGGAAGTAATGGCTGCATTAGAAAAAAGCTCCTATGCAAATCTCGTACAACAAGTAATCCCATCTTCTATTACAAAAAAACACACTACATTTAATGATGAATTAGTCAGTAGTCACTTTGCCATCATCCCAACAACAAAATTATATGTCGGGACCAACCGAGATCCATTAGAAAAACAGTTATATGACTTAATTGTAAAACGATTTATCGGGAACTTTATGAAGCCGGCAATCTACCTGGTAAGAGAAGTACATTTTATAGATCAAGAGGGCAACACATACAGTACAAAAGAAAAGATCCTACAAGAGAAAGGGTTTCTAAGTGTGTTTCAAGAGGATATAGAAGAGGGTTCAGTTGAAGCATTTCAGATACCTATGTTACGAGAAGGAGATTCTTTCAGAATCGTTCAGTATGACTTGATTGAGTCTCGAACAAAGAAACCAGCCTTTCATACGGAAAGTTCCATTTTGACCTTTATGGAGACGGCAGGGCGTAAATTAGATGATGAACATTTGAAAGAACTTATGAAAGGAAAACGGATTGGGACAGTCGCAACGGAAGAAACGTTTATTCCGAAACTGTTAGAGCGAAGCTATATTGATGTTACCAACAGTCAGATTCGAACCACTAATATTGGTCGTGCGTTTATAGATGCTTTTCCGGTAGATGAAATCAAAAATCCAGCTTATACGGCTGAAATGGAAGGGATGATCTACATGATCGAAAAGAAAGAAATGAAATATGAGGAATTTGTAGAGAAAACAAATACGTTTGTAAAAGACACGGTGGCACAATTAGGTGCAATGGATGATAAGGTGTCGGATAGCATTATTAATACCTGGAATCAGCAAATTGAAGTGTGCAAATGCCCTTGTAGAAAAGGAAAAATCCTTCATAAAGGCAATTTCTATGGTTGCAGTAATTATCCAGAATGTGAAATCTCCTTACCGAAAAAAATTAAAGAAAAAGCGATTCCCGAAGCGCAAGCGAAAAAGCTTTTTGAGGATAAAAAAACAGATCTTTTAAAAGGATTTAAGTCCAATGAGAAGGAGTTTTCCGCTTATTTAGTGTTACATGAAGGAAAAGTTAAATTTCAGTTCCCAACGCAAGAGGAGCTGTCATTTGGTAAATGTCCAAAATGTAAACAAGGGGATATGCTTCATCGTAAAACATTTTATGGATGCACTGAGCATAAAAATGGATGTGATTTTATGTTACCAGCCAAGATGAAAGGGAAAGCAATCCCTGGTAATCAGGTGAAAAAGTTAATTCAGTATAAAACAACGGATTTTATCAACGGCTTTCAAGGAGAAAAGGGAGAATTTACAGCAGCTATCTATATGGAAGCGGACGGAAGTTTGAAATTCCGTTTTCCAACGACTGAAGATCGTACGATTGGTAAATGTCCATTATGTAAGGGTAGAGTCCTTGTAGGGAAAAGTAACTACTTATGTGAGAAATACAAAAAAGGCTGTGACTTCATAATCTTTGGTACATTCTCTGGTAAGAACCTAAGTAGTAACCACGTGAAAAAGTTATTAGAAAAGAATGTAACAGATCAGATTAAAGGGTTTATCTCGAACAAAAACGGGAAGAAATTTGACGCTCGTTTATCATACAGCGTACAGGAGAAGCGATTAAAATTCTTATTCGGCAAATAAAGTTACTCAACTAAAGGGCCAGATTGTTGAACAACAGTAATACAGGAAACTGGTTATATATGTTGAAATTTATAATAGATTGTGGAGATTTCTACTTAAAGTTAGTATGCAGGATAATTAAAAAACATTTCCTTAAAAGGGGGAGTGTTTATTACTTTGGAACATAAAGAAGTGAATATTGAATATGAAAAAACAAATGACAAACTTGCTCTGGATAAGTAGAGTACTGCACAAGTTTTCCAAAGGCAATGATCTGTTTCTTCACTACAAAAAATCAGTAATATAAGAGAAGGAAGTGAAAGATTTGAATAAACAAAAAGCGGTAGAAATAGCAAGGAAGTATGGTTTGGCAGTTAAAGAAGAATCCATTATATTCAACGAGTCCGGTTTAGATTTTCTGGTTGCTTATGCAGAAGACGATAAAGGCGAAGGATGGGTGCTAAGGTTTCCGAGACGGGACGATGTGATGCCGAGGACGATAGTGGAGAAGAAAGCACTGGATCTTGTAAAAAAATATGTCAATTTTCAGGTGCCAGTCTGGTCGTTTTATAAAGACGATCTAATAGCTTATAAAAAGTTAACCGGAGTGCCAGCAGGCACGATTGATCCGGAGATCCAAAACTATTTGTGGGAGATGGATTATGAAAATGTACCTAAACAATTTCATCAGACATTAGCCAAAGCGTTGGCTTCGCTACACACAGTTCCGAAAGCAGAAGCCCTTAAAGTAGGCCTGGTTGTCCAGACAGCAGAAGAGGCAAGAAAATCAATGATTGAGCGTATGGAAAAGGTTAAAGCGAAGTTTGGCGTAGGCGAATCCTTATGGAACCGCTGGCAGGCCTGGGTAAAAAATGAGGAATTGTGGCCTCAGAGAACAGGTCTGATTCATGGAGATGTTCATGCTGGCCACACGATGATTGATAAAGATGCTAACGTAACCGGTTTTATCGACTGGACCGAAGCAAAAGTAACGGATGTATCAAATGATTTTGTTTTCCAGTACCGGGCATTCGGGGAGGAAGCCCTGGAGAAACTGATCAACTATTACCAGCAAGCAGGCGGGATTTACTGGCCTGCCATGAAAGAGCACGTCATTGAACTTAATGCTGCATACCCTGTTGCGATAGCTGAGTTTGTGATTATCTCAGGCTTAGAAGAATATGAGAAGATGGCGAAAGAAACATTAGAAGTGAATGACCGCTAGCATTATGAAAAAAATAAAAATAAAGTTCTTCTTTGTGAGATACAACCGCTGTATAAATAATTCATAAGCCAAGACGCATGAGTTTTCACAACGAAAATCTTATTAGTTTTTTTATTGTTGTTTCAGAGTCCGTTAGAAAAAAACTTGATGATTCAATTGAATATAGAAAAAGCGTGTTTTGATCAAATTATTTTTCAAAACACGCTTTTTCTATTTGTTCTGTTATCAAGGTCTATTAAGTTAATTTAATCAAACTTTATTCAAAAGCTACAGAATGCGTGTAAAAGAGGACTAGGAAACGGAATAGTCCTCTTTTTTATTTCATTTTATAGAGTAAAGGGGGGATTCCGTAATGGCATATGTCAGTGCGGAGGATGCGATGAAAGCAAGAAAAGTTGACTTGATTTCCTATCTGGAAGCAAAAGGAGAAACATTTAAGAAAGAAGGTAACTATTATCGTCATACGGAGCATGACAGTCTCATCATTAAAGGCAATCAATACGCCTGGAATAGTCGAGGGGAAAAAGGTTATGGAGCGATTAGCTTTGCGATGATGTACTATGACATGACATTCCCACAAGCCGTGATGGACATTCAGAAGGGGGACTACAAAGAGTTTGATCGTTCAAAAGCTGAAGAGGAGCGCAAAAAAGAGCAGCAACCTTTTAGTTATCCAAAACACCTGGAAGTAAATAAGCAAACAGAGATAAAAGAATATCTAATTCACGAACGGAAAATAGATCCTCGCTTAGTGAATTGGCTAATTAAAAAGGATCTCATCGCCCAAGATAAGAAAAATAATGTGGTGTTCAAATGGAGGGAAGAAGGAGGCAAAGGGCAAGTCATTGGAATGAACCGTCAAGGTACGGTCAAAATGGAGAATAAAAGGGGTAGTTTTAAGCAAATTGTCCCGAATTATGAAAAAATCAATGCCGGTTTTACGGTTGATGTAGGTAAACCGGATAAGATTTATTTTTATGAAGATCCAATCGACATGTTATCTCATTGGAGTATAAAACAAAATAATATCCAAAACGCTCGCCTGGTTTCTATGCATGGATTGAAGTCCAAAACAGTGATTCAATCTTTAATGGATGCGAAAAAAGAAGGGCACGATATTAGAGAGGTTATCATGGCAGTTGATAATGATAAGGCTGGGAAAGACTTCATTCAGACAATGAAATGCTTTGTCGATCTTAAAGAGGATATTCCAACGAATGAAAAAGATTGGAACGATGTCCGGAAGAAACAAGTGAATGAGCAACAGGCAAAAGAAACAGCCCAACCAAAGAAAATGAAACCAATTAAAGAGGTGGAGCGAAGTGTCTAATCTACCAGAAATGCCAAACATATTACAAATTTTGATGTATGGTTTTATCCTTTATGTTCTTTTTCGTATTTGTAAATTCATGTACCGGAAAATCCAGGAGCGAAGAATATTAAAGCGAATGGCTAAGTCTGGTATTCGCTATATAGACAAAATGGACGGACATCAATTTGAAGTATACCTAAAAGCTCTCTTTCGAGAGTTGGGTTATTCTCCAACAGTCACAAAGCAGTCAAATGATTTCGGAGCGGATCTGGTATTGAAGGGGAAAAATCGTATTGTCATCCAGGCGAAACGCTACGGGATGAAAAATAGAGTCGGCATCAGTGCTGTACAAGAGATATATGCAGCACAGGCCTATTACAAAGCACACGAGGGCTGGGTTGTAACGAACAGTGTGTATACAAGACAGGCGAAAGAGTTAGCAGAGGCATGCCATGTGAAACTTATAGATCGTGTAGAACTTCAAAAATTGATTAATAAAATCAATTCCGAATATTCGGCTGAAGATGTGTATCAAGGGGTAAAACCTGCAGAACGGAAATGTCCCACATGTAAACATGATTTAGTCATTCGAAATTCGAATAAAACAGGTAATAAGTTTTTTGGCTGTTCACAATATCCCACATGTACACATACAGAACCAATTCATACATGAGCTGTGATGAAAATCCGGCTCTTTTTTTATTTGTATAAAGAATACATGAAAAAAATCAGTTTAACTAAAAAATGACCCTTCAGATTTGCTTGTATGGAGTTTTGAAGGAGGTGTTAATATAATAAGTCGTATTTGTTGTAAAAACGCATGTAAAGGGAGTAAGGGGATTTACATGCGTTTTTAGTTTTTTAGGGAAAATAAAAAGGGTAGCTATTATTTACGACTTAACCCTTTGTCTACAATCTGACGTATTGCTTCGTTTCGATTCTTCAGCTTATTATCATGCCAATAATTTTCTATTTGTTGTACTTGTTCTTTTGTAAAAGTAACTAAAATTTGAGTGCACTTGTCTTTATTAACAGCCATATTTTTTAAAATTTTCTCTTAGGGGTCTGATCAACAGAACTTACCCGTACATACCCTATTGGGATCGTTTCTTAGCTGATGACATAAGAATTCACAATATATCTCTATAAGCACCTAAATATTTCTCAATAAAATAAAAAACTTTTTTTGATTTTAATGTAAAATTTTAGTTTATTTCTTATATGATAAATGTGCCGTTATAGACGGTGCTTTTAACATCTATCTTCAATGTAAGCAGTTGAGATATAGATGTTAAATAGCAGTAATGATAAATTCATAGAAAGGAAGGTTACATGGAAGAGAATGACGACTTTTTACATTCCTTTGAAGAAGGAGAAATACAGGCAAATCCTATCATTCCAGCAAAGCTATTGAACAAAGTAAAATCTAAATTCAAATTAAGAAAAGTCAATGATCAAGTTACCGACAGAGCTTTGTATGATAAGGACGTTTCAACTAGCTCTATTGCACATATTTTTTTAGGCGGTATATCAAAAGCAGGATATACAAAAGATCAGCCAGTAGGCATGCATGTCATTACTCATGGTTCTGATTTAGACGCAGTTGAACCAGATCAATCGCCTAACGAAAAATCTGAGAAGACTAGAGCGGTACGGCCAGTAAGCCCTAATGATGAGGGGTATGCACCACCAGGAAGAAATGGGGTTTATAAAGCCAAGGTTTGGTTGAGAGAGACAAGATGGAATAAATGGAAAGAGAAAGAAAGTACCATGTTTCCAGCGGATTGGGATGCAGAAAAAGTAATTGATGTAATCAACAGAAGCTATGATGTTGCTAAAAAAATAGATACTTCCAATGGAACAGAGACCTGGGAAGGGCGCGATCCCATTACTGGAGCCATGATTGTGATGAAATGTATTCCAAATACCGGAGAGATTGTTACATCCTATCCTAAATATGAAAGAACTTAAACTTTATGTGTAATATCGATAGATTAAATAATTTTATAGGGGGTAATTCAGAATGAGAAACATTAAATACATTAGTACAGTAACTAAACAACAATCTGCCCAATTAAGTGCTACTATGACGGATGAGAAACAACATGTAAGAAAACACCATGGATTGATGGGGTATTTTTATGGTGAAAAAGATTTTAAAAACTTGCTATTAATAAGAGGAAATAGCTTAGTCAATGAAGATATTCATTCAGATAACATAAAAAAATCACGTTTTACATCGAGTAATTTCATTCACTCCGTTCGTTGGCAAGGTTTTATCCAACCAAAAGACGATGGAATTTACTTTTTTTCATCAGGAAAGCATAATCAAGTCATGATTCAAGTTGATAGTACAATTGCAGTGGATTTACTTGGAAGAGAACAAGGAGTTAAGCTTCAAAAAGATATTCTATATAAAATTATTGTGGAATATCAGGTAAATCCAGAGGAAAAAAGTACTTTCACTCTTCTTTGGGGAACAGAAGAAAAGAAAACTGTTGTCCCATATGAGGTATTACATGCACCTAGTCTAGCACAAAAAGATATACCCACTGTAACTAGTAGCTTGCATAAAGCAAAATTCGCTGTAGCTGATTTTATCCGTGAGGAAACGGACACAGATGGTGATAATATTCCGGATAGTTGGGAATACGAAGGTTATACAGTAGTAGATGGGGATTTTGGAATAAAAGATTTGGTTAAATGGGATGATGATGTGCATGCTCCTCCTCTTGTGAAATATAAAACTTCACCTAGAAAATGGAGTACGAGTGACGATCCATATAGTGATTATGAAAAGGTTACAGGAATACAAATGGATACTCGTGTTACAAGAGAAGCGCACCATCCATTGGTAGCAGCTTATCCAGAAGTGCATATGGATATGGAAAAATACCTAATCATCCCAAATACAAACTTTCAATCTGGAGAAGGTGGATCATCTTCTAAACAAGTAACACGTGGAAGTTCTAGTACTGTGTCTAACACGGAATCTTGGGGTGTGACAGTGGAAGCTAGTGCTAGTCTTTTGGATTTCGGTGGATCAGTAAGCACAAGTTATGAATCTTCTACGACAACATCTGTAACCAAAGATGAATCGGTTTCTGATTCCACATCACAAGATTGGAATGAAGTTCTAGGTATCAATACTGCAGAAGCAGGAAAGATTCTACCTAATGTACGATATGTTAATAGTGGAACAGCACCTGTATTTAATGTAAGGCCTCAATTTACTCTACACTTCCCTAGAACTTCAAATGGTGACGCAATATCATTAATTAGCTCATTAGTAGGTGAAACTCATAAAGGATTAGAAGTACTTCCAGGTAGTACCTATCCATCAACGACAAGACCGCCTCTAGCTTTTGATAAACCTACACATTTTGGAGAGTCCCTCATGTTGGATCAGGGGAATGTACAACGTCTTCAAAATAACGATCAACTAAAAATGGACACAATAGGTATTGATTCAAAAGTCGTATTGATTGATTCACAAGGTCAAGATTATACAAGTAGTCAAGATTGGACAAATGTTATATCTAAAATAAAAGCTAATACTGCAGAAATTGTTAATAACCCTGTCACAGGGGAATTTATTAGGCGTAATATTGCAGCACCTGGTACTACACCTGTTGAACAAACGGTACCAGAAGTTACATTCAAAGAAGCACTAATAATAGGTTATAGTGCTGTTGAAAGAAATGGCAAGCTATATATTAATAATATGGAAATATCACCAAGTATGACAAGTATAGTTGTAGACCAATCAACAGAAAGAGAGATGAAACAACAAAATGTTACATCTATATTTGATATAAAACTAAAAGCTGGTATGCACATTGAAATGCAATTCAAACTGGGTATTCATGGAATTCCTCGATGGGGATTTGATGGAGACAAAATATATAGCGTTAGATTCCCTATGATTCCAATTCCAGAAGTCCGTTATCAATTAGAAGTAGATGGTAGGTTAACAGAGATACGATCAGATGCCACATATGATAGCAATGGAAAAAGAAGTGTCGAGTTTAGTCCATTCAATCTTCATGGAATTCCATCATCCAGTAACATAAAGATATATGCTGTTGATGAAAAGAATGATAATATCAAGGCTGTAGTAGCACAATACACTCCTAATTAATATTTAAAAGATAAGAACATTTTTATTCATACATTTTTATAGAACTAAAGCATCTAATATAAATTAGATGCTTTTTCAATTATTAATCCATATTATTTAATAGGAGTCACTATACATGCTTATCAAGCTAAGTCTGGATTTTAACAATTTACAACCTAAGATAGAAAATCTTATTTCAAAAGTCTTAACATTGTAAATTCGCATTTTCGGGACGCAACCCTAAATGGATTAAATTTTAAAATTCATAAATACTAATTATATTCGAATTATGAGGAAGCTGTTCAATATTACTATATAAGAACAACTGATAATACAATTATTGATTTGTGTATCTCTGATTTTCCAGAAATCTTCGCTGTCCATGAAGGATTTAGCGGTAAACAAATTAAGAAGATTTACAACTGGAACTTATAAGCTATATAAATAGCGAATTTAATTATTGGAGGAATGAAAAATGAAAAATGGTGTATCTGAGTGGAAAGCATTGAAAGAAGAGACAAAGTTAAAGCTATTGCGCTATGCGATGTTAGAAAGTAAGTATAAGTATGCAAAATAAAAGCTCTTCATTTGCAAAAAGCAAACAAAGAGCAAAGTCATGAGTGACCGTCGAGGAAAGAAATTGGCAGGTTTCTTTCCTCTATATTTTAACATATAAAAAGTTGTAGAGAAAAGGGGCATGTAGAATGGAAGAAGGGCGTATTTCCTTTCAGCAAGGGTTTAAAGAATTTCTTATTATGATGGTCTGTTTTTGGTGCATTATGTTTCTCATGTATGGTGAAAGCCTGTTACAATAGAATGGAATCGAAAGTCTAAATACCCTTAGGTAGCTCTCATAGGTGTACGATCTATGGGGGCTTTTGTAACAAGAAGCATAAGATGGCCGTTTTGGTCAACTTATGCTTCTAATAGGGGTACAGCCGAGATACGTGTAAAAATAGGTCATAGACTTACTTTCATTTCCATCTATGACCTATTTTATTTATAGAGGTATCGCTTCTTCTATTGGATGAGGAATCTTTTGTAAGTCAATTACATAATCACCGAATCGTTTTATATGTCTAGTGATATAAGGGTACCGCCAGCGAAACGGAAATAAACCACGCTAAGAATTTTTAAGTCGTTTTAGCACTAATTTAAATTAGTGTTGTATGCGAAATTGGATAACAATGTCTAAAACTTTATTATTCGAATCCTATACTAAGCTTTCTTCCCCCTCATTTTATGACAAAGAGACATGATAAGCCAAATAGCAGTTGGAAGTGCGATTGCTCCAATAATCATAGACGCTAACATGTTAACTGCACTGCCAGAGGCGTATAACAATATAAAAATAGCTATTAAGAAGAGAAGGGCTCGTATAGTTTTCAAAAGATTAGCTAAGCCTTTTTTTTCTTGTACCTTCCATTTGTTACTATATGTTGTGATTACAGTCCAAACTATTGGAAGTGCAGTGGCAGTGGAAATAACTGCTATTGTCAACAGTATGGATTGTAATGTACCAGAGCTTATCATTGCTCCAAACCATACGAGTACTGTTATTAAAACGAACGGAATGGCAAAATAATTCATAGAACGGGCTAAATTCCCATACTTTTCTACGGATGTGTCACGGTCACTATAAATTGGTTTTGTATTAGGTTGTGCTCGAAATAAATGAATGTTTCCTTGTGAGGCAATATGCGACCATCCAGAGAATGAAAAAAAGTCCAAGTATTCCTCTGCTTCACCCTCTTTTAATGAACGATAATCTACACTGTAGATATAATCTGAGCATTCTCCTTTTTCAAGCGTATACCCCATAAACTTAAAATCACTAACATGCCAACCCTTTAAAGAAAATCGGTGTAATTTTTCCATGTCCTTTTCCTCAGAAAAAGCTAACCCACCTGACGTAATATACTTTGTTTTTCTCATTCTTTAACCTCCTTCAATCCCGTTTCTGCTAATTGAATCATCAGTTTTCTTACCTTCACATCTTCTTCTAATACTTCTCTGCCCTTGTCAGTAAGCAGATATGTTTTACGCCTTGAATCCGAACCATCATTCAAATAAATCCATTCTTGTTTTAATAACTTTTTTATAATCGTGTACATGGAAGCAGGACCTATAGTAATTGCCCCTTTTGTTGTTTCTTCAATTAAGCTCATAATTGAGTAACCATGCCTTGGTTTCGTTAAAGCAGCCATAATATAAAACACTGAATCCGTTAATTGCTCAGTTTTTTTCAACCCATCACCTTCTATATCTCTTTAATATGTATCACAAAATGATATATCCAAAAATAATATATCATTTTGTGATACAATTGTCTAGAATTCTCTATGATTTTTGAACCAATTATCATACACCCTAATTATACAATTGAAACGAAGTGTTTTCAGTAGCTAACTAATGGATAATTAGGGTTAACCCATAATAGACAATTTACTTAATAAAAATAGACGAAGCAACAGAAACAATATTTATAAGCTCAATAAATTTCATTTGGAAATAAAAGTAAGTCTATGACCTATTTTTACACGTATCTCGGCTGTACCCCTAATAGTTTACGGCCACCTTATGCTTCCAACTGCGGTCAACTTATTGGTAAAATGACAGCTTTTATAATAAGGAAATATAAAATTTCACGTACCGTAATGTTTAATAAAAAATAAAACAGATAATCAATAGTCTACATTTATTTTTTTGCCTAAATAATCCGCTTAATGGATACTGCATTGTTTGGGATGTTGCAGAATCTTAATAATAAGGATTCTTTTTTATTATATTTAAGCAAAAGAGAACTCTTAAATTAAAATTAGAATAGTAGAAGGCCTTCGAAAGAGTGCTTTATCTATTTCTGAATAAAACACTGATTTGAATTATATTTCTCAATAAAAAAGATATACAAATGGGATAAAATTGAATCTATGAGATATATTAGGGGTTCACTTTACGTTTAGACACAAGTTGACCTTTACGATGTATGTTAAGAGCTATATTCTCCAAAAAACTATATGAAAGGAGTATCAAAGCTGCAAATTATAATCTACGCTACTTTTAAAAAATGTTTTTAGTAATGATTTTATTTATATAACTAGGAGGGGAAACATGAAATTAATATCAAAAATAGTAATGAGTACGTTAATAGTATTGAGTACATTTGCATTCAACTTAGGTGGAGAATTTGATAAGAGTTTTCTTTCTACCCCAAAAGCATATGGGGATGTAATCAAGGCACTTCCACAAAATGCGTCAAAGATAGAGTTAGATTATGCTCCTAAGTATGACTACGACACAGACGGGTGTTATGCGACTGCAGCAATTTCTCCAGATGGCACGACTAACCCTGGCCTAAGTTTGGGCGGTTCCCCGGAAAGTGTCTGTAGAGATGTTAACCGACTGGAAAATTCAAACACTTATTCTCGGGCCAAATCAAATAATGGTTGGACTGCCATTATGTATGCGAGTTACTTTGAGAAAGATCAACAAACTTCGGGCCCTGTTGCGCTTGGACATCGACATGACTGGGAACACACAATAGTTTGGGTTAAAGATAGTCAGGTTCAATATGTAACTTATTCAGCACATGGTAATTGGTACACTAACCCTCGCTCAAACGTTAGATTCGATGGAAACCACCCGAAAATTGTATACCATAAGGACGGCGGCTTGACACATGCTTTTCGCCTGGCTAATAGCAATGACGAGCCGCCAGAAAACTATTATCACCAGTGGCTCCAACTACCAATGGTTGGTTGGAATGGCTATCCAAGCCTAGCTATTCGAGAAAAACTAATGACTACGAACTTTGGATCTGCAACACTTGAAATCAAAGATGGAAATTTTGAAAGATCCCTTGCTAGTGCAAAGCCACCCATTAACTTTGACCCTTACGCACCGGAACTAGAAGATGGTGGTACTTATCAAATAGTTTCTACTTTAAATAATAGTAGTGTCGTTGACTTAAATCAAGCAGATGGAAATGTTCTATTATGGCAAAATGGCAACGCTAATAATCAAAAATGGAAGCTAGTATATGATTCAAATAAATTAGCATATCAAATTAAAAATATAGCAAATCAAAATTTAGTATTAGCTTGGAATGATCTTAATGGTTCCAATAATGTGGTTGCTACATCTAATCAAAATAAGGAAGAGCAATATTGGATACCAACAGAAGCAGGAAATGGATATTATTATGTAAGGAATAAGAAGGATACAAACAAAGTGTTAGATGTAAGTGGCTATGGTACTGCAAATGGAACAAATGTTACAGTATATAATTTCCATGGTGGTAATAATCAAATATTCAAATTGTCTAATGTAACAGGGAATTTAGCAAGAGAAGTGGAGTCACTCTATAAGGCACAGCCTGGTCAAAGCAGTAGATCAAGTAATAATTTTTCACTTGATCATCTTGCAGCAGGTACCAAAGTACGAGTTGTTTTAGAAGGAGCAGGTGCTACCTCTTTGTCATTTGGCATTGCAAAAGATATACGTAACGGTTCAGACCGTGGGATTTGGTCAAATGTTAGGGATGGTTCTATTCTAACAATTCCTTCCGGAGATGATAGAAATAATTTGTATATCGCAGGCCCTCCTAGCGGATATACTTCTAACGGTACATTTAAAGTGAAATTCTACGCTCTTCCAAACTAAAAAATATTATAACGTTTCTATTCCTTTTATATTAATCTAATTAGAAAATGAGTATGCATACTTCAAAAGTTTTTTTCGGCTTGCTCGATTGGATTAACTATATTAATAGAAAATATAGTGTTCTGTTGCAAAATTTTGTTAAGAGATAAAAAGGTGGGATTAAGTACAGCTGAAAAACCGAAGTCTGAGCCATGACTTCGGTTTTTTTATATAGGTCTAGTGATGGGGTAGCTGTTCTGGCCCACAGCAACATTTCCTAATAGGGGGCACCATATCAAAAAAAGAAAATTGTACGTTTAGAGATAATTTAGGAATATCCTCAAAAATCAGCACTCAACATGTAGCAACGATCATAAAAATGAATCCTTGAAATAAGGGGGGGAATTAGAGTTAGAAGGTTTCTCAATAATAAAAATAGATGAATATGGTAAAATATTCATGAATAAATCACTCAAAAGTAAAATGGTGATTCCAGTCAGCCTAAAGTACTCATATGAGTACTTTTTTGCTCTATTTATGTTGATTCAAAGCAAAGGGGTTTGCAATATATGTAGTAGTATTATTTTTTCTTACTGAATATGTTTAAAAGAATTCATAGTATGAAAAATTGAAGATACTGGGGGAATTAATTATGGCGATATTAGAACAAACTTTTTCTGACTTTTTGTGGGCATCAAATGAACCATTTTTGAAGGTTACCTTTGTCGCATTTTGGGATAAAAATAACCCCGAAGAATATAAAAAGGTAGAACCCATATTAGAAGAACTTTCTGAAGAGGTAAAAGATATTACATTTGCAAATATAAGTTTTGAAAGACAAGAGGAGATTGGAAAGGTTACATTACTTAGAGACATTGATGTCCGAGCAGAAATGTACAGATCAAAAGGTTGGTATACTGAAGAACAGGATCATGTGAAAAATGAACCGCTTATATTTAGGATTTATTTTAATAGAAGAATAATAAATGAAAAAATCGGTGCTTGCTCTAAAGAGGAGTTATTGGAGTTTTTAGGTGAAGCTCCAAGGGATGAAAATAAGATAATAGAACTTACAACACAAAATTTCGAAGAAAAAATAATACAAACAAAAGGCTCTGTATTGGTCGCATTCATAGATGAAAATTTACCAGCAGTAGGTAAGGTGTTGGAACCAATATTAGAAAAATTATCCGAAGAAATACAAGGTATTAGTATAGCAAAATTTGAATTTAATCGCGATGACACTGATGCTGATGATTTTCAAGAGAAATATATATACTATACAGATGAATTTATGCTCTTCAGAAATGGAAAATACAAAGCTGGTCAAAGTTATTGCACCAAAGCAGAAATACCTGAATTTCTTGAAGGAAATAGCTTAGATGCTCTTCATGTTCTAATAGATATTAAATTTATTAATGAAGGAGACGAAAGCTTTAATGATGCCGGTATGCCAAGACCTTATGGAGAGATTTATATAGAAAAAAATAAGGAACTGGGTATTTATGAAAATATATTAGTATGGCAAGAAAAATACAATAGAAAAAACACGTCATTACTTTCTCATAGATTTAGAAACGTTATGGTATGTACAAATTCTGAAATAAATTCTTTAACTTTTTATGGTGATGTGAAAGAATACGATGAATACAGTGCCGATGATATTTTAGCTTATCCTAATAAGAAAGTAACAGGTTCGCCAAATCAGACTATTAAGCTTCCAGGAGAAGATGATAAAAGTTATGTAACAATTACGTATACGATAAAAGAGGGCGTTTGGTGGTAAATTACAAATTTATAATGATAAGAAATTTTCTTATTGTTATTGATTTGGTATTTTTTATTGCAGAATCCTTATGATAAGGATTCTTTTTTTATATCAAAAATCACAAATAAAAAAAAGATAAGATCAGCGAACATGATCCTATCTTTAGCACAAGGAGTAAACAAAAGGATAACCATCATATTTTTATTATAATTTATTTTTTGTTAATTTTGAATATTAGAACCATAATTAACAAGTATATCTATATTGAGAAATTTATT
>NZ_JAEHBO010000040.1:0-46976 GCF_016483575.1 Bacillus cereus group sp. N12 | reverse complement strand
GGACCTTGTCCCTGTGAGAGTAGGACGTCGCCAAGCAAGCTTAAGACGAGTCAGAATGACTCGTCTTTTTTGTGTTTATTTTTATTTACCAAATGTCATAATCCATAAATTTAATAACGCCAAAAATGAAAAAAGAATGAAATAGAGACTGTTTAAAATAATGGCAATGATTTTTGGTGTTCCTGATTTTCCGACTGCCCTAAAATAATACTTAAGAACAGGAAACATTATTTCTATTATAAGTATATATTTTAAAAAATGAGAGTAGAAAAAATGGGATGATATAAATAAGTATTCAATCATTATAGCAATTACTGCGATAGAGAAAAATAAATAAGATAATAGCATAGTTATTTTTTTTCACGGTTATTCTCCCCCTAAAAATTAAATCGCTATAATATAAGTTCTATTGATGTATAGAGAATAAGAGTTTATATACTTTTATTAAAATGTACTGAAGTACCATATAAACAATTGTACGTAAAATAGATCTCTAGAAATATATATTCTAATTCCCTTTCCTTCTTGCATATAGTTGCAATTCTTCTTTTGAATATAACTAAAACACGAACGTTATTGGTAACTAGTAAAAAAACATTCGATTATTTATTGACATTGTTTATAAAATATTGTTAATATAGCCATAGAAACAATAATATATAAGACCTCATATAATCGCGGGGATATGGCCTGCAAGTCTCTACCTAACGACCGTTATTCGTTAGACTATGAGGGAAAGTCACTCGGTATTTTTCTATTCACAAGGGATACGTATGCCTGAGTAGAGCGCTTTCTCTCATAGTAAAAGAGAAACTGTTCTATTTCAGGCTTTTTTTATTTGAATCGGGGGGATTCTAATATGAAATCACTAGTTGGAGTCATAATGGGAAGTACGTCAGACTGGGAAACAATGAAATTTGCTTGTGACATTTTAGATGAATTAAATATACCGTATGAGAAAAAAGTTGTATCCGCTCATCGGACTCCGGATTATATGTTTGAATATGCAGAGACGGCTCGTGAACGTGGATTGAAAGTTATTATTGCTGGAGCTGGTGGAGCAGCGCATTTACCAGGAATGGTTGCAGCGAAGACAAATCTTCCTGTAATTGGCGTTCCAGTTCAATCAAAAGCGTTAAACGGATTAGATTCATTATTATCCATCGTCCAAATGCCAGGAGGGGTTCCAGTTGCAACTGTTGCAATTGGTAAAGCTGGTTCAACAAATGCTGGATTACTTGCTGCACAAATACTTGGATCATTCCATGATGATATACATGATGCATTGGAATTGAGACGAGAAGCAATTGAAAAAGATGTGCGTGAAGGTAGTGAGCTAGTATGACGAGAATCATTTTACCTGGAAAAACAATCGGCATTATTGGAGGCGGCCAGCTTGGAAGAATGATGGCATTGGCAGCTAAGGAGATGGGATATAAAATTGCTGTTTTAGATCCTACAAAGCATTCACCATGTGCACAAGTTGCTGATGTTGAAATTGTTGCACCATATGACGATTTAAAAGCAATTCAGCATTTAGCAGAGATAAGTGATGTTGTCACATATGAATTTGAGAATATTGATTATAGATGTTTACAATGGCTTGAAAAACATGCTTACTTACCACAAGGTAGTCAGTTGTTAAATAAAACGCAAAATCGTTTTACAGAAAAGAATGCAATTGAAAAAGCCGGGTTACCGGTAGCGACGTATAGATTAGTTCAAAATCAAGAGCAGCTTACTAAAGCGATTGCTGAGTTATCATATCCTTCCGTCTTAAAAACAACGACAGGTGGATATGATGGGAAAGGGCAAGTTGTTTTAAGAAGTGAAGCTGATGTTGAGAAGGCACGAAATCTTGCGAATGAAGCAGAATGCATTCTAGAAAAATGGGTGCCTTTTGAAAAAGAAGTATCAGCTATTGTCATTCGTAGTGTAAGTGGTGAAACGAAAGTGTTTCCAGTAGCGGAAAATATTCATGTGAATAACATTTTACATGAATCTATCGTTCCAGCTCGCATTACAGAAGAACTTTCTCAAAAAGCAATTGCTTACGCAAAGGTACTTGCGGATGAATTAGAACTTGTGGGAACACTAGCGGTAGAGATGTTTGCTACAGCTAATGGTGAGATTTACATTAATGAATTAGCACCAAGACCTCACAATTCAGGACACTATACACAGGATGCATGTGAAACGAGTCAATTTGGTCAACATATTCGAGCAATCTGTAATTTACCTCTTGGAGAAACAAATTTGTTAAAACCAGTTGTCATGGTAAACATTTTAGGCGAACATATAGAAGGGGTCCTAGGACAAGTGAATAGATTAACCGGGTGCTATTTACACTTGTATGGAAAAGAAGAAGCAAAAGCGCAGCGAAAAATGGGGCATGTTAATATTTTAAATGATAATATTGAAGTCGCTCTAGAAAAAGCGAAGAGTTTGCATATTTGGGACCATCAAGAACAACTGTTGGAGGGAAAAAGATGATTAATCGTTATACACGCCCTGAAATGGGTGCTATTTGGACGGAAGAGAATAAATTTAAAGCATGGTTAGAAGTTGAGATTTTAGCTTGTGAAGCATGGGCTGAGCTTGGCGATATTCCAAAAGAAGATGTTAAAAAAATTCGTGAGCATGCATCATTTGATATTGATCGTATTTATGAAATTGAAAAAGAAACACGTCATGACGTAGTTGCTTTCACTCGTGCTGTATCAGAAACACCAACATTAGGTGAAGAACGCAAATGGGTTCATTACGGTTTAACATCTACAGACGTAGTAGATACAGCTTTATCTTACATCTTAAAACAAGCAAATGAAATCTTGTTAAAAGACTTAGAAAACTTCGTTAGCATTTTAGCTAACAAAGCGAAAGAGCATAAATACACGATTATGATGGGAAGAACGCACGGTGTTCATGCAGAGCCAACGACATTTGGTTTAAAACTTGGTCTTTGGTATGAAGAAATGAAACGTAACGTAGAGCGTTTCAAACAAGCTGCGGATACAGTTCGCGTTGGTAAATTATCTGGTGCAGTTGGTACATACGCGAACATTGATCCATTCGTAGAAAAATTTGTTTGTGAAAACTTAGGATTAGAAGCGGCACCAATTTCAACACAAACATTGCAACGTGATCGTCATGCACATTACATGTCAACACTTGCGCTAATCGCAACATCTATTGAAAAGATGGCAGTTGAGATTCGTGGTTTACAAAAGAGTGAAACACGTGAAGTTGAAGAGGCTTTCGCAAAAGGTCAAAAAGGTTCTTCTGCAATGCCACATAAACGTAATCCAATTGGATCTGAAAATATGACTGGTTTAGCTCGTGTTATCCGCGGTTATATGATGACGGCTTACGAGAATGTTCCATTATGGCATGAGCGCGACATTTCTCACTCTTCAGCAGAACGCGTAATTCTACCAGATGCTACAATCGCATTAAATTACATGTTAAATCGCTTTGGTAATATCGTTAAAAACTTAACTGTATACCCGGAGAATATGAAACGCAATATGACAAGAACATACGGCTTAATTTACTCTCAGCGCGTAATGCTTACACTAATCGACAAAGGTATGGTACGTGAAGAAGCTTATGATATCGTACAGCCTAAAGCGATGGAAGCTTGGGAAACACAAGTACAATTTAAAGAGCTTGTAGAAGCTGATGAGCGTATTACGAGCAAATTAACGCAAGAGGAAATTAACGAATGCTTCAACTATGAGCATCATATGCAACATGTTGATACAATCTTTGAACGCCTAGGATTAAACGAAGCGTAAAATTTTATATGGCACAGAATAGAGTCATTCTGTGCCATTCTTTATAAAAATATTATTCACATTTTTCAAACTACAGGGGGCTTGCGAAATGCAAAAGCTAGAATTGCTGTATGAAGGTAAGGCAAAAAGAATTTATCGTACAGAATCAGCAGATATGGTTTGGGTAGAGTACAAAGATAGTGCGACTGCTTTCAATGGGGAGAAAAAAGAGACGATTACAGGAAAAGGTCGTTTGAACAATGAGATTACAACTTTATTGTTCAGAAAGTTACAAGAAGTAGGAATAAAAACACATTTTGTTGAGAAGTTATCTGAAACAGAGCAACTTGTAAAAAAAGTGAGTATTATTCCTTTAGAAGTTGTCACAAGAAATGTAATTGCAGGAAGCCTTTCAAAGCGATTAGGAATGGAAGAGGGAACTGTACTTGCAGAACCAATCGTAGAATTTTACTTCAAAGATGATGATTTAGGAGATCCGCTTGTAACGGAAGATCATATTCGTGTATTAAATGTTGCGTCACCAGAGCAAGTAAGCGTATTACGAGATATGGCTCTACAAATCAATCAAGTATTGATTGAGCATTTCGCAAGCTGTCGTGTAAGATTAGTAGATTTTAAATTAGAGTTTGGTGTAACGGAAGAAGGAGAAATCATATTAGCGGATGAGATCTCACCAGATACTTGCCGTTTATGGGATGAAACGAGCAATGAAAAGTTTGATAAAGACGTATTCCGTCGCGATCTTGGAAATTTAACAGAAGCTTATGAAGAGATTTTAAAACGTTTAGGGGGAATTTCACATGTATAAAGTTAAGGTATATGTAACGTTAAGAGAAAGCGTATTAGATCCACAAGGAACAGCAGTAAAAGGGGCACTTCATAGTCTTTCATTTACAGAAGTACAGGATGTTCGAATCGGAAAGTACATGGAACTAACAATTGATAAATCTGTATCTGACCTTGACGCAAAGGTAAAGGAAATGTGTGAAAAATTATTAGCAAACGTTGTAATGGAAGACTTCCGTTATGAAGTTGAGGAGGTTGTCGCACAGTGAAATTTGCCGTAATAGTATTTCCGGGTTCGAACTGTGATGTCGATATGTTCCATGCAATTAAAGATGAGCTTGGTGAAGAAGTAGATTACGTTTGGCACGATAGAGAGAATTTAGATGAATATGATGCAATTTTACTACCTGGTGGATTCTCTTACGGTGACTATTTACGTTGTGGTGCTATTTCTCGCTTTGCTAACGCAATGAAAGCAGTGCAAAAAGCTGCTGAGCAAGGAAAACCAATTTTAGGAGTGTGTAATGGATTCCAGATTCTTGTTGAATCAGGATTACTACCAGGAGCACTAATAAGAAACGAAAACTTAAAATTTATGTGTCGCACTGTTCAGTTACGTGTTGAAAATAACGAAACGATGTTTACATCACAATATGAAAAAGATGAAGTAATCAATATTCCAATTGCACATGGTGAAGGGAATTACTATTGTGATGAAGTAACTCTTAAACAATTAGAAAAGAATAATCAAATCGCATTCCGTTATGTAGAAAATCCGAACGGTAGCGTTTCAGATATTGCTGGTATTGTAAATGAAAAGGGAAATGTACTTGGTATGATGCCACACCCAGAGCGTGCTGTAGATGAATTGCTTGGTGGTGCTGAAGGGTTAAAAGTCTTTCAATCTATCTTAAAACAGTGGAGGGAAACATATGTCGTTAATGCTTGAACCAAATCCAACACAAATTAAAGAAGAGCGTATATATGCGGAAATGGGGCTAACAGACGAAGAGTTTGCCATGGTTGAAAAGATTCTAGGCCGTTTGCCGAATTATACAGAAACAGGTTTATTCTCTGTAATGTGGTCTGAACATTGTAGTTATAAAAATTCAAAACCAGTTCTTCGCAAGTTCCCAACAACAGGTGAGCGTGTCCTGCAAGGCCCTGGAGAAGGCGCTGGAATTGTAGATATCGGTGATAATCAAGCGGTTGTATTTAAAATGGAAAGCCATAACCATCCTTCTGCTATTGAACCATATCAAGGAGCAGCAACAGGCGTTGGTGGTATTATCCGTGACGTATTCTCTATGGGAGCACGTCCAGTAGCTCTATTAAACTCACTTCGCTTCGGTGAACTACAATCACCACGTGTGAAATATTTATTCGAAGAAGTAGTAGCAGGAATCGCAGGATACGGTAACTGCATCGGTATTCCTACTGTTGGTGGCGAAGTACAATTCGATCCATGTTACGAAGGAAATCCACTTGTAAATGCAATGTGCGTAGGTTTAATTAACCACGAGGATATTAAAAAAGGGCAAGCACACGGTGCTGGCAATACAGTAATGTACGTAGGAGCATCAACTGGTCGTGACGGTATTCACGGTGCAACATTCGCATCTGAAGAACTATCTGAAAGCTCAGAAGCGAAACGTCCGGCAGTTCAAGTAGGAGATCCATTTATGGAGAAACTTCTTATCGAAGCATGTTTAGAACTTATTCAGTCTGATGCACTTGTTGGAATTCAAGATATGGGAGCTGCTGGTTTAACTTCATCTTCTGCAGAAATGGCAAGTAAAGCAGGTATGGGTATTGAAATGTACTTAGATGATGTACCACAGCGTGAAACGGGAATGACACCATATGAAATGATGCTATCTGAATCACAAGAGCGTATGTTAATTGTTATCAAAAAAGGTAGAGAGCAAGAAATAGTAGATTTATTTGAGAAGTATGGTCTTGCAGCAGTTACGATGGGGAAAGTAACGGAAGACAAAATGCTTCGCTTATTCCATAAAGGTGAAATGGTAGCTGAAGTACCAGCAGATGCTCTTGCAGAAGAAGCGCCAATTTATCATAAACCATCAAAAGAAGCAGCATACTTTGCTGAGTTCCAGCAGATGAAAGTGGAAACACCGCAAGTAGAAGATTATAAAGAAACGTTATTCGCTTTACTACAACAACCGACAATTGCAAGTAAAGAGTGGGTATATGATCAATATGATTATCAAGTACGCACAAGCACAGTTGTTACACCAGGTTCAGATGCAGCGGTTGTACGTGTACGCGGTACAGAAAAAGGATTAGCAATGACGACAGATTGTAACTCTCGCTATATTTACTTAGATCCAGAAACGGGCGGTAAAATTGCAGTAGCAGAGGCAGCGCGTAATATCGTATGTTCTGGTGGAGAGCCACTTGCAATTACAGATTGCTTAAACTTTGGTAACCCAGAAAAACCGGAAATCTTCTGGCAAATTGAGAAATCGGTAGATGGTATGAGTGAAGCTTGTCGCACATTACAAACGCCAGTTATTGGCGGAAACGTATCGATGTATAACGAGCGTAGTGGTGAAGCGGTATATCCAACACCGACTGTTGGGATGGTTGGTCTTGTCCATGATTTAAAACATGTAACAACACAAGAATTTAAGCAAGCTGGCGATTTAGTGTACGTAATTGGAGAGACGAAAGCTGAATTTGGTGGAAGTGAATTACAGAAAATGGTCCACGGCAAAATTTTCGGCCAATCACCAAGTATCGATCTAGATGTAGAATTAAAACGCCAAAAACAAGTATTAGAAGCAATTCAAGCTGGCCTTGTTCAATCGGCACATGATGTTGCTGAAGGTGGTTTAGCAGTTGCAATTTCTGAAAGTGCAATTGGTGCTAACGGTTTAGGTGCTACTGTGAAATTAGACGGTGAAGCAACGGCGGTATTATTTGCGGAATCACAATCTCGCTTCGTTCTAACTGTAAAACGTGAAAACAAAGAAGCGTTCGAGAAAGTCGTCGAAGCAATTCAAGTTGGAGCAGTGACAGATACAAATGAGGTAACAATTCATAATGAAGAAAATGAAGTATTACTTACAGCAAATGTAGATGAAATGAGACAGGCTTGGAAAGGGGCAATCCCATGCTTGCTGAAATAAAGGGGTTAAATGAAGAATGTGGCGTCTTTGGAATTTGGGGGCATGAAAATGCGGCACAAGTTTCGTACTACGGATTGCACAGTTTGCAGCACCGTGGGCAAGAGGGCGCAGGCATTGTTGTAAATAATGGGGAAAAAATCGTCGGTCACAAGGGATTAGGTTTAATATCGGAAGTGTTTTCAAGAGGTGAGCTAGAAGGATTGGACGGAAAATCAGCAATCGGACACGTACGATACGCGACGGCTGGTGGAAGTGAAGTAGCTAACGTTCAACCATTATTATTCCGTTTTTCTGATCATAGTATGGCATTAGCTCATAACGGAAATTTAATTAATGCAAAAATGCTTCGCCGCGAATTAGAGGCAGAGGGAAGTATTTTTCAAACGAGTTCAGATACAGAAGTACTTTTACATCTTATTAAGCGTAGTACGAAAGATTCTTTAATTGAAAGTGTAAAAGAGGCACTAAATAAAGTGAAAGGTGCGTTTGCATATCTTTTACTAACTGGGAATGAAATGATTGTTGCGCTAGATCCGAATGGGTTCCGTCCTCTTTCAATTGGAAAGATGGGTGATGCTTACGTTGTAGCATCAGAAACATGTGCTTTCGATGTAGTAGGTGCAACATACATTCGTGATGTAGAACCGGGTGAATTACTTATCATCAATGATGAAGGAATTCACGTAGATCGTTTTACAAATGAAGTAGATCATGCAATTTGTAGTATGGAGTACATTTACTTTGCGCGTCCGGATTCTAATATCGCTGGTATTAATGTCCACGCAGCACGTAAAAACATGGGGAAACGTTTAGCGGCAGAAGCTCCTATTGAAGCTGATGTTGTTACTGGTGTACCAGATTCTAGTATTTCAGCTGCGATCGGTTATGCTGAGGCGACAGGTATTCCATATGAGTTAGGATTAATTAAAAATCGTTACGTTGGACGTACGTTTATTCAACCTTCTCAAGAATTGCGAGAGCAAGGGGTAAAGATGAAGCTTTCCGCAGTAAGAGGTGTAGTTGAGGGGAAACGAGTTGTTATGATTGACGACTCTATCGTAAGAGGAACGACAAGCAAACGAATTGTTCGTATGCTTCGTGAAGCTGGAGCGACAGAGGTTCATGTAAGAATTGCTTCACCGCCTCTAAAATATCCATGTTTCTATGGTATTGATATTCAAACGAGAAAAGAATTAATTGCAGCAAATAATACAGTAGAAGAAATCCGTGAAATGATCGGAGCGGATTCTTTAACATTTTTAAGTGAAGATGGATTAGTAGATGCAATTGGACGTCCATATGAAGGGAAATATGGCGGCCTATGTATGGCTTACTTCAATGGAGACTATCCAACAGCTCTTTATGATTATGAGCAAGAGCTTTTAGAAAGTATGAAATAAGAAAGTGAAAAAAGCTTCTACTTCTTTTGATGTAGAAGCTAGCTTCTTTCTTAAAAACGGCCGCCCTGGATGGGGAGAAATTAAAAGACGAGGTGTAAATAACGATGGCGAATGCATATAAGCAAGCAGGAGTAGATATTGAAGCTGGATATGAAGCGGTATCTCGCATGAAAAAACACGTACAAACAACAATGAGAAAAGAAGTACTAGGCGGTTTAGGCGGTTTTGGAGGTATGTTTGATCTATCAAAATTTGCATTAGAAGAACCTGTATTAGTATCTGGAACAGATGGCGTGGGAACAAAATTGATGCTCGCTTTTATGGCAGATAAACATGACACAATTGGTATTGATGCAGTAGCGATGTGTGTAAATGATATTGTTGTCCAAGGGGCAGAGCCGCTTTTCTTCCTTGATTATATTGCTTGTGGTAAAGCTGAACCTAGTAAAATTGAAAACATCGTCAAAGGTATATCAGAGGGCTGTCGCCAAGCTGGTTGTGCATTAATTGGTGGGGAAACAGCTGAAATGCCAGGAATGTATTCTACGGAAGAATACGATTTAGCTGGTTTTACAGTTGGGATTGTTGATAAAAAGAAAATTGTAACAGGTGAAAAGATTGAAGCTGGTCACGTATTAATTGGCTTAGCATCTAGCGGTATTCATAGTAATGGTTACTCTTTAGTACGAAAAGTGTTACTAGAAGATGGAGAACTATCTTTAGATCGTATTTATGGACGCTTAGAACTACCTCTTGGTGAGGAGTTATTAAAACCAACGAAAATTTATGTCAAACCTATTTTAGAACTATTGAAAAAACATGAAGTATACGGTATGGCTCATATTACAGGTGGTGGATTCATTGAAAATATTCCACGTATGTTGCCAGAAGGAATTGGTGCTGAGATTGAACTTGGATCTTGGGAAATTCAGCCGATTTTCAATTTGCTTCAAGAAGTTGGGAAACTAGAAGAGAAAGAAATGTTCAATATTTTTAACATGGGTATTGGTATGGTAGTAGCGGTAAGGGAAGAAGATGCAAAAGATATTGTTCGTCTTCTTGAAGAGCAAGGAGAAACAGCTCGTATTATTGGTCGTACTGTACAAGGGGATGGCGTTACCTTCAATGGGGGCACAGCACTATGAGTAGATTAGCAGTTTTTGCTTCTGGAAGCGGATCTAACTTTCAATCTCTCGTTAATGCGGTAGAAGAAAAGAGATTGGATGCAGATATTAGTTTATTAGTATGTGATAAACCAGAAGCACGCGTTATTGGACGGGCACATTATCATCATATCCCATGTTTCGCTTTTTCAGCGAAAGCATATGAGTCAAAAGAAGCATTTGAAAAAGAAATATTAAAGAAGCTAGAAGAGTATGAAATTGATTATGTTATTTTAGCTGGATATATGCGTTTAATTGGGCCAACTTTACTAGAAGCATATGGTGGGAAGATTATTAACATTCATCCATCACTACTACCGAGTTTCCCAGGGAAAGATGCTGTCGGTCAAGCGTTAGAAGCAGGTGTGAAAGTAACTGGAGTAACAATTCATTATGTAGATGCAGGTATGGATACAGGTCCAATTATTGCGCAAGAAGCAGTAGTTGTTTCTGAAGGTGATACGAGAGAAAGCTTACAAAAGAAAATTCAACAAGTTGAACATAAATTATACGTAAATACAGTGAATCAAATTGTTCAGTCTGTGAAAGAACCAACTGTTAACTAACATACAACCAGGGGTGAAGGATAAATGAAAAAGCGTGCATTAGTAAGTGTTTCAGATAAAACAGGAGTAGTAGAATTTGTTAAAGGTTTACTAGAACAAGGGATTGAAGTTATTTCAACAGGTGGTACGAAAAAATTACTAGAAGAAAATGGTTTACAAGTAATCGGTATTTCTGAAGTAACTGGTTTCCCAGAAATTATGGATGGCCGTGTAAAAACATTACATCCAAATATTCATGGTGGTCTATTAGCAGTTCGTGATAATGAAACACATGTAGCGCAAATGAATGAATTAGGCATTCAACCAATTGACTTTGTTGTTGTTAACTTATACCCATTTAAAGAAACAATCGCTAAGCCTGATGTAACATTTGCTGATGCAATTGAAAATATTGATATCGGTGGCCCAACAATGATTCGCTCTGCTGCGAAAAATCATAAATTTGTATCGGTAATCGTAGATCCAGTAGATTATGATGTTGTATTAGCAGAACTGAAAGAGAACGGCGAAGTAAAAGAAGAGACGAAACGTAAATTAGCAGCGAAAGTATTCCGTCATACAGCGGCATATGATGCGTTAATTTCTAACTACTTAACAGAACAAATGGGTGAAGAAAGTCCAGAAACGTTAACTGTGACGTTTGAGAAAAAGCAAGACTTACGTTATGGAGAGAACCCACATCAAAGGGCTACTTTCTATAAAGCACCATTTGCTGCAACTTCTTCTGTTGCATATGCAGAACAATTACATGGTAAGGAATTATCTTATAACAATATTAATGATGCAGACGCAGCGCTTAGCATCGTAAAAGAATTTACAGAACCAGCAGTAGTAGCAGTAAAACATATGAATCCATGTGGCGTTGGAGTAGGAACTGATATTCACGAGGCATATACTCGTGCTTATGAAGCGGATCCAGTATCAATCTTCGGCGGTATTATTGCAGCAAATCGTGAAATTGATAAAGCTACAGCAGAAAAGTTACACGAAATTTTCTTAGAAATTGTTATCGCTCCTTCGTTCTCGCAAGAAGCTTTAGAAGTGTTGCAAAGCAAGAAGAACTTACGCTTACTAACTGTAAATATTGAAAAAGCGACAAGTGCAAGCAAAAAACTAACTTCTGTACAAGGTGGTCTTCTTGTTCAAGAGGAAGATACGTTATCATTAGATGAGAACACAATTTCAATTCCAACGAAACGTGAACCATCAGAGCAAGAGTGGAAAGATTTAAAACTAGCTTGGAAAGTTGTAAAACATGTGAAATCAAATGCAATTGTTTTAGCGAATGATAACATGACGGTTGGTGTAGGCGCGGGACAGATGAACCGTGTAGGCTCTGCAAAAATTGCAATTACACAAGCTGGCGTAAAAGCACAAGGTAGCGCACTTGCATCTGATGCTTTCTTCCCAATGCCAGATACAGTAGAAGAAGCAGCAAAAGCTGGTATTACAGCAATTATCCAACCAGGTGGATCAATTCGTGATGAGGATTCTATTAAAGTGGCAGATAAGTATGGGATTACGATGGTGTTCACTGGCGTACGTCATTTCAAACACTAATAGAGGATGTCTAAAAGGTCCGGTCGAGATAATCTTCGCATGTCGTCGTTGCAATGCCAGTGCGGTACTCATGTAGGAAAACTATACTCCGTATCCTCTTGGAAAATGCGCCTCGACCTGCTCGGTTCTCTCGATCCTCCCTTTTAAACTTCTATTGATATGAAAAAGCAAACTAGGAGCATAGCTTCTAGTTTGTACCTATTTAATTATTGGGGGATGAAATATGAATGTTTTAGTAATTGGCCGCGGTGGGCGTGAGCATGCTTTAGCTTGGAAGTTTGCACAATCTGAAAAGGTGGAGAAGGTGTATGTAGCACCAGGTAATGAAGGTATGCGAGATGTTGCAACACCAGTTGATATTGATGAAAATGATTTTGATGCATTAGTTTTATTTGCCAAAGAGAATAATGTTGAATTAACTTTCGTTGGGCCAGAAATTCCGCTTATGAATGGAATTGTTGATCGTTTTAAAGAAGAAGGACTTCGCGTATTTGGTCCGAATAAAGCGGCTGCTGTTATTGAAGGCAGTAAAGCTTTTACGAAAGAGTTGATGAAAAAGTATAATATACCAACTGCTGCATACGAAACTTTTACAGACTATGATGAAGCAGTAAAGTACATTCAAAAAGTTGGTGCGCCAATTGTTATTAAAGCTGATGGATTAGCTGCTGGTAAAGGTGTAACGGTAGCAATGACGCTTGAAGAGGCATTACAAGCTGTGAAAGAAATGCTACAAGATGTGAAATTCGGCGTGGCAAGTAAGAAGGTCGTTATTGAAGAGTTTTTAGATGGACAAGAATTTTCATTGATGGCATTTGTAAATGGAACAACTGTACATCCGATGGTAATTGCTCAAGACCATAAACGAGCTTTTGATGGCGATAAGGGTCCTAATACAGGTGGAATGGGCGCATATTCTCCAGTACCACAAATTCCAGAATCAGCAGTTCAAGAGGCGATTGAAACAGTATTACATCCAACTGCTAAAGCGATGATCCAAGAAAATCGTTCGTTTACAGGTATTTTATATGCAGGGCTTATTTTAACAAATGATGGTCCAAAGGTAATTGAATTTAATGCTCGCTTTGGTGATCCTGAAACGGAAGTTGTATTACCTCGCTTAGAGAATGATTTAGTTGATGTATGCAACGCTGTGTTAGATGAAAGTGAACTAACTTTACAATGGTCAGAAGATGCTGTTATCGGTGTTGTACTTGCTTCTAAAGGATATCCAGAAGCGTATAAAAAAGGTGAAGTTATTAACGGATTAGATGCATTGCAAGATGTGATTGTTTTCCATGCGGGGACAGTAATGAAACACGGTGATTTTGTAACAAATGGTGGTCGTGTATTATTTGTTGCTTGCAAGGCGAATAGTTTACAAGAAGCAAAAGATAAAGTATATAAAGAAATCGGTAAAATTGAAAGTGATGGTCTGTTTTATCGAAGTGATATAGGATATCGTGCAATTGGGCATGAGATGACGAGAAGCTAATGTATAAAAAATCCCGCTGATTTCTCAGCGGGATTTTTATGCATCTTTATCTTTCTTCAATTTTCCTTTTTGCTTTGCCATTTCTCGAAGTAAATACTCGATGTGTGCATTGACGCTACGAAACTCATCATTCGCCCATTTTTCGATGACTGCGTGTAATTCAGGATCAATACGTAATGGAAAGCTTTTCTTTTTAGCCATAATTATTTACAACCTATTAGTATAGGCTTCCTGTATTAATAACTGGTTGCGCACCTTTATCTGAAACGATGGCAACCAATAAGTTGTTTACCATATTTGCTTTACGCTCGTCATCGAGTTCCAGCACGCCTTCTTCATCCAACATATGGATTGAATCTTTGGCCATTTTCACAGCACCTTCAACAATCTCTTTTCTAGCAGCTAACACTGCTTTTGCTTGTTGACGTTGTAGCATTGCATGGGCAATTTCTGTTGCGTAAGCTAAATGCGTTAAACGAGTTTCTAATACTTCTACACCAGCAATTTCAAGACGCGCTTCTAATTCGCGTTTTAGCTCTTCTGAAATTTCCTCAGTATTTCCACGTAACGTAATACAAGTTTCATCCTGGAAATTATCATAAGGATATTTTGTTGCCACGTGGCGGATTGCTGTTTCACTTTGGATTTCTACGAATCGATCGTAATGCTCAACACCAAACATTGCTTTTGCAGAATCAACCACCTTATATACGATAACAGCTGCAATTTCAATTGGATTTCCTTCGACATCATTTACTTTTAATTTCTTACTATTAAAGTTTTCAACACGTAAAGATACAGTTTGACGGAATGCAAATGGAATTGTTAAAAATAAACCGTTTTGACGAATTGTTCCTAAATAATTACCGAAGAACGTAATAACTTTCGCTTGATTCGGTTGAACGATACCGATGCCTGTAGCCAAAACAGATGCTAATATAAGAGCTAAAATAGCTATTACAAACATTTCTTGTACAAGGCAAAATACACCGATAGCGGCTAAAACTAAAATTCCAATAACACCCAGAAATCCATTTACATAAAATACTTGTTTTTCTTTCATATGATCGCCTCCTGATATAAAAATGATATCACTTTTATATCATTTTAAGCAAGGGATTCATACCTAATCTTCTGAATTTTTTTATTTGGTATTTTTTATGTACGTGTTAGGGATGAAAAGGAATGTACGTTCTGTTTTGTGGTAAAATAAAGAGGACTTAACCGCCCACTGCAGCAGCTAAGTCCCTTTGAGAGCATCTTGCATCGTGACAAATGATTCAAAGCGGTTTTGCCAGGATTATTTCTTCAATCGCTGACTCAATCTCTTTGTCAGAAGCATCATAACTTCCCTTTGACTTTGGCTTGTCATGAGCGGAAGTTTGATTCACTTCTTCTTTAGCATGTCCTTTTTCAGTAAAATTCATGCCAGGCATTTTAAATGCGCCCATATTCATGTATTTTCCAAATTTCCATGCTTCAACAATAGGGCAGAAGCGAACAATTCCCTCTGCAACTTTCATTGCACCAATCCATAGAAAAATGTTAGACCAAGTGCACCACGGATTGCGTACAAGTTTAGTTGCACTACATCCGAAGAGGACAAGACCAAGTGTAATTCGAATTAGAGCGTTTATTGTCCCGATGTTTTGCTTCATTAGAAAAACACTCCTTTTTATGAAAATTGAAATAGTAAATACTACTTCTCTTATTAGTATTCCGTGTGATTTTGGGGATATGTAATCCAACATTTGACGTTGAAAAAGATGTTGGAATGGGCGTGTGTGTCAGTAGCTTTTTTTGTTATAATGAAAGAATGCATAAAAAGAAGGTAAAATGAAATCCTTCTTTTTGAAAAATATTTAATAGCTATTTAAAAAAAACAAGATGAAAACTAACTGTTATTTTAAACAGAACTATAGATATAACTAGAGAAAAGAAAGGGTGTTTTCATGTACGATATTTCCGGATGGAAACATGTATTTAAGCTTGATCCAAATAAGGAGTTAAGCGATGAACATTTAGAAATGATTTGTGAGTCTGGAACCGATGCTGTTATTGTAGGCGGAAGTGATGGAGTTACAATTGATAACGTATTACACATGCTAGTTAGCATTCGTAGATATGCAGTTCCTTGCGTGTTAGAGGTTTCTGATGTGGAAGCAATCACACCAGGCTTTGATTTTTATTACATCCCAAGCGTATTAAATAGCCGAAAAGTAGAATGGGTAACAGGTGTTCATCACGAGGCATTGAAAGAATTTGGGGATATTATGGACTGGGACGAAATTTTCATGGAAGGGTATTGTGTTTTAAATCCTGAAGCGAAAGTAGCCCAGCTTACAGATGCAAAATGTGATTTAACAGAAGATGACGTTATTGCATACGCGCGTTTAGCAGACAAGCTATTACATTTACCGATATTCTATTTAGAATATAGCGGTACGTATGGAGATATTGAACTTGTTAAAAATGTAAAAGCAGAATTGAAACAAGCTAAGTTATATTATGGCGGTGGCATTTCTAATGCAGAACAAGCGAAAGAAGTAGCGCAGTATGCCGATACAGTAGTTGTTGGAAATGTTATTTATGATGATATAAAATCGGCGTTAAAAACAGTTAAAGCAGTAAAAGGAGAGTAGGTGCAGGCGTATATGAGTATGACGGATAAGTTATTAAATGGTTTAAATCCACAGCAACAAAAAGCAGTGCAAACAACGAATGGACCGCTGCTATTAATGGCGGGAGCGGGTAGTGGTAAAACACGTGTGTTAACACATCGTATTGCATATTTACTTGGTGAAAAAGGTGTAGCGCCATGGAATGTACTAGCTATTACCTTTACAAATAAGGCTGCTCGTGAAATGCGCGAGCGTATTGATACACTTGTCGGACCAGAAGCAGAAGATATTTGGATTTCTACGTTCCACTCTATGTGTGTACGTATTTTACGACGTGATATCGATCGTATTGGTATTAATCGTAACTTTACAATCTTAGATTCAGGCGATCAGTTAACTGTAGTCAAAAAAATTATGAAAGAGCGTAATATTGATCCGAAGAAATTTGAGCCGCGCGCTATTTTAGCCGGTATTAGTAATGCGAAAAATGAACTGTTATCTGCAGATAAATATGCAAAAAAAATTACAATCGCTGATCCATATGAAAAATTAACGAGCGATGTATATACAGAATATCAAAAACGTCTTTTGAAAAATAACTCATTAGACTTTGATGATTTAATTATGACAACGATTCAGCTATTTGAACGTGTTCCAGAAGTACTAGAGTTTTATCAGCGTAAGTTCCAATATATTCACGTGGATGAGTATCAAGATACGAACAAAGCGCAGTACCTTCTTGTTAAACATTTAGCAGCACGTTTTAAAAACCTTTGTGTTGTGGGTGACTCAGATCAGTCTATTTATCGCTGGCGTGGTGCGGATATTTCTAACATTTTGTCATTTGAAAAAGACTATGAGAATGCGCAAGTTATTCTGTTAGAACAAAACTATCGTTCGTCACAAAATATTTTAAATGCAGCCAATGCTGTTATTGAAAAAAATACGAATCGTAAACCGAAAAAATTATGGACAGACAACCAAGTTGGGAGCAAAATTTCGTATTATCGTGCTGCAACTGAAAAGGACGAAGCGTATTTTGTTGCGAAAAAAATTCGTGATGATATTCAAATGGGGAACCGAAAATATACTGACTTTGCAGTATTATATCGTACGAATGCTCAGTCTCGTATGGTTGAGGAGATTTTCCTGAAATCTAATATCCCTTATAAAATTGTCGGCGGTACGAAGTTCTACGACCGTAAAGAAATTAAAGACATTTTGGCGTACTTACGTTTAATTGGGAATCCTGATGATGAGATTAGTTTCGCACGTATTATTAACATGCCGAAGCGCGGGATTGGTGCGACTTCTATCGATAAAATTATTAATTACGGTGTGCAAAACGGAATTTCATTAACGGCTGTATTTGATGAAATTGAGCATGTTGGTGTAAGTGCAAAAATTACAAAGGCAGTAAAAGAATTCGCAAGTTTACTACACAACTGGGTAAATATGCAAGAGTACTTATCTGTTACAGAATTAGTAGAAGAAGTCATTGAAAAAACAGGATATCGCGAGATGTTGAAAAATGAGCGTTCTTTAGAAGCAGAAGGCCGTTTAGAAAACTTAGATGAGTTTTTATCTGTTACGCAAACGTTCGAATCTCAAAGTGAAGATAAGAGCCTTGTTGCATTCCTAACAGACTTAGCTCTTGTCGCGGATATTGATCGTGTAGATGAAGATCCAACTGCTGGTGAAGAAGTTATTTTAATGACGATGCACTCAGCAAAAGGGCTAGAGTTCCCTGTAGTCTTTATCGTTGGTTTAGAGGAAGGAATATTCCCGCATACGCGTTCTCTTATGGAAGAAGATGAAATGCAAGAAGAGCGTCGTCTTGCTTATGTAGGTATTACTCGTGCAGAAGAAGAATTATACTTATCGAATGCGCAAATGCGTACTTTATTTGGTAGGACAAGTATGAATGCAGCATCTCGATTTATTACAGAAATCCCGGCAGAGCTGGTGGAACCATTAAATGAAACAGCGCCGAAGCGTGAAACTTCGTTTGGTGCAAAAGGAAGAACGACAGGAGCTGCGGCAACAACACGCTCTCGTTCAGCTTTCGTACGTCCGGCTGTTAAGACAACAGGCGGCGAGCAAATTGGCTGGGCAGTAGGCGATAAAGCTTCCCACCAAAAATGGGGAGTCGGTACAGTTGTAAGTGTAAAAGGCGAAGGTGATTCAAAAGAATTAGATATCGCGTTCCCAAGCCCGATTGGTGTTAAACGTTTATTAGCAAAATTTGCACCTGTGACGAAACAATAGGAAAGGAATGAGGATATGTCAAAAGAGATAGCAAAAAAACGTATAGAAGAACTACGTGATTTGTTAAATACATTTAACTATCAATATCACGTATTAGACAATCCTTCTGTTTCTGATGCGGAGTATGACCGTAATATGCAGGAGCTTATAAAATTAGAAGCAGAGAATCCAGAGTTCATGAGTGAAGACTCTCCCTCCGTGCGCGTTGGGGGAACTGTTCTTGATATATTTGAAAAAGTAACGCATAAGTCACCGATGTTAAGTTTAGGAAATGCATTTAACGAAGGAGATTTGCGTGATTTTGACCGAAGAGTACGTCAAGGAATTGATGATGCGAATGTAAGATATATATGCGAATTAAAAATTGACGGACTTGCTGTTTCACTTCATTATGAAAAAGGACGCTTTATTCAAGGTGCAACACGTGGTGATGGTATAACAGGTGAAGATATTACCCAAAACTTGAAAACGATTAAAGCAATTCCACTTCGATTAAATGAAGAGGTAACGTTAGAAGCGCGAGGCGAGGCTTATATGCCGAAGCGTTCATTCGTTAAACTAAATGAAGAAAAAGAGCAAAACGGTGAAGATGTATTTGCGAATCCGCGTAATGCGGCAGCAGGTTCAATACGTCAACTTGATACGAAAATTGCAGCAAAGCGTAACCTATCCATGTTTGTATATGGTCTTGCAAATGTAGAAGAAAAAACAATTTCATCGCATAGCGAATCACTTGATTTCTTAGGTGAACTGGGGTTTAAGACAAATCCAAATCGCCGTACATGTGAAACAATTGAAGAGGTTATAGCTTATGTAGAAGAATGGCAGGAAAAACGTCCGAATCTTGATTATGAGATTGATGGGATCGTTATAAAAGTAGACGATGTTGCTCTTCAAGAAAGCCTAGGAACTACTGCAAAGAGTCCAAGATGGGCGATTGCTTATAAATTCCCGGCTGAAGAAGTTGTAACGAGATTAACGGGCATTGAATTAAGTGTTGGCCGTACAGGGGTTGTAACGCCGACTGCAGAGTTAGAGCCAGTACGAGTGGCTGGTACGATCGTTCGTCGTGCTTCCTTACATAACGAGGATTTAATTCGTGAAAAAGACATTCGAATTGGTGACTACGTTGTTGTGAAAAAGGCTGGAGATATTATTCCTGAAGTTGTGAACGTTATTTTTGATAAGCGTACTGGTGAGGAAGAAGAATACCGCATGCCAACGCATTGTCCGGCATGTGAGAGTGAACTAGTTCGTTTAGAAGAAGAGGTTGCACTTCGTTGTATAAATCCAACTTGTCCTGCCCAAATTCGCGAGGGATTAATTCATTTCGTTTCAAGAAATGCAATGAATATTGACGGACTTGGCGAGCGTGTCATCACACAGCTCTTTGATGCAGATTATATTCGTACGTTTGCAGATTTATATGCATTGACGAAAGAACAATTACTACAGCTAGAGCGTTTTGGTGAAAAATCAGCAACAAATTTAATACAAGCAATTGAGAATTCGAAGGAAAACTCGTTAGAGCGATTATTATTTGGCCTTGGAATTCGCCATGTCGGAGCGAAAGCAGCACGTACATTTGCAGAGCATTTTGAAACGATGGATGCACTTGTGAAAGCGACGGAAGAGGAGCTAAAATCAATTAATGAAATTGGTGAAAAAATGGCGCAATCCGTTGTAACATATTTTGATAATGAAGATGTATTAGAGCTATTACAACAGTTTAAAGAGTATGGCGTGAACATGACATACAAAGGCATAAAAAGTGCAGATTTACAAAATGTTGAATCTTACTTTGCAGGGAAAACTGTCGTCTTAACTGGGAAATTAGAAGTGATGGGACGCAGTGAAGCGAAGAAGAAGATTGAGGCATTAGGTGGAAAAGTAACAGGAAGTGTTAGTAAAAGTACGGATTTAGTTGTTGCTGGTGAAGCTGCTGGCTCAAAATTAGCGCAAGCAGAGAAGCACAATGTTGAAGTTTGGAATGAAGAGAGGTTCTTACAAGAGCTAAATAAGTAAGAGGTGCAAACTTACCATGAAAAAAATAGCATTAGCGGTATTAAGTCTTGGCCTACTTGTAAGTGGTTGTAGCGCAGGTGCCGACAAAGATGAAAAAGTGGCTGAGAAATCAGGGAAAGCAAAAGAGCAAGCAGTCGTTCCGAAGTATGCTATTTCGGATGAATATTATAAGACGACTGTTCCATTTGATGCAGGATCTGCACGTGGATTAGTTGTGCAGGGATTAAATAATCGTCTTGATATAGATGAATTTGAAACAGGATTAATGCGTATTGCAAAAGAATCATTTAATACGAAAGATTATTTCTTTAAAGGTGGAAGTACTCTAGATGATCAAACCGTAAAAATGCTTGTAAAAAGAAAGCGTACAGATGCCGAACAAAAGGAACTAGAGAGCAAATTAAAAAAAGATGCAGTTAAATTTCCGAATATAGGGCTCAATCCAGCGTTAGGCGAAGGATCAGAATCACTAGAAGTGAAAAATAAAAAAAATCCAATATATATTTCAAATATTTTAGAGCATAATTATTATGTGAAAAAAGGCGATAAAGATGTTGAACTTGGTGGTATTGTAGTTGGTTTAGCAATGAATTCTGTTCAATATTTTAATGAAGAGCATGGTTATCCGCGTGAGGCTAAAATCGAGGACGAAAAAATGTTAGCTGAAGGGAAAAAAATGGCGCAAGAAATCTTGAAAGTTATGCACCAAAAAAAGCCCGACATAAAAAACGTTCCGATTACATTTGCGATTTATCGTCAATCTCCAAAGTCTGCACTTGTGCCAGGAAACTATGTTTCTTATGCTAATGTGGAAAAAGGTAGTGAAACGGTTGAAGATTGGAAACAAATTAACGAGAAATACTATTTGTTCCCGTCTGAACAAGCAAAAACAGACAATAAGCGTGAAGATCTTGCAAGGGTATCTAACTTCAAAGCAAAACTAAGCGATTATTTCCAAGGCGATTATTCCGCTGTTATCGGTACTGGTATGTATAGAGACGAGGAATTAAAAGAAATGAAGCTGGATATTCCTGTCCAGTTTAATGGAAAAGCGGAAATAATTGGTTTTACACAATATGTAGCAGGGCTTGTTATGGAATACTTCCCAAATTATATGAGAGTACAAGTAACGATTAAATCTGTAGAACGTCCAGAAGCGATTATTATACGTGAAGCGAAGCAAGATGAGCCACTCGTAAAAATTTTAGATTAAAGATAAAAGCTGTTCCACGAAGGAACAGCTTTTTTTCTTGAGGAATTTTGTTATAATTTTAAATGTTATAAATAAGGGGATAAGGGGTAAAGGTCATGGACGAACTAAGTCTTCAAGTCATTATTTTATTAATTGCATTCGGATTTTTAGCAGCTTTTATTGATTCAGTTGTTGGAGGTGGAGGATTAATTTCGCTTCCTGCACTAATGTTTGTCGGTTTGTCACCAGCTTCGGCAATTGCAACGAATAAATTAGCTGCAACGATGGGGACGTTTACGAGTGCAATTTATTTTATTCGATCAGGAAAAGTCGATTTTAAAATTGTAGGAAAGTTAATCCCGTTAACTATTATTGGAGCGGTCGCAGGTGCTTTAGTGGTAAAATTTATTCCACCGGATATTTTACGTCCATTAGTACTTGTAATGTTGGTGTTTATTGCCATTTATATTATTGCAAAAAAGGATTGGGGAAGCGTATCTACCTATAAGAAGATGACGAAAAGGAAAACATTAATATTTTTCTTTGTTATTTTAATGATAGGGTTTTATGATGGTTTTTTTGGACCAGGGACAGGATCCTTTTTAATTTTTGCATTTTTATTAATAGGTTTGGATTTTATTCAAGCAGCGGCATCTGGAAAACTTTTGAACTTTGTTAGTAATATCGTATCTTTAATTACTTTTTTATTTTTAGATATAATTCATTTTGAATACGGTATTATTATGGGATTATCAATGATTTTAGGTGCTTATTTTGGATCGAAGTTTGCAGTTCAAAAAGGCGTTGGATATGTAAGGACTTTATTTTTATTAGTTACTATATTATTGATCGGAAAAAATGTTTTGGAATATACTCATATTTTGTAGATTCATACGCATGTATGAATCTCTTTTTTTTATTATATTTTAAAAATTTATTAATTTTTAAAATATAAGTCTAGGAATATTTGAATAAATCTAAATTATCGTGTAGAATAATGTTGTAAAATGTAAACGTTTTTCTAAGGGGAGGCTAAAAAGAATGGTAGTAGCATACAAACATGAGCCATTTACAGATTTTTCAGTAGAGGCTAACAAATTAGCGTTTGAAGAAGGTTTAAAGAAAGTAGAATCTTATCTTGGACAAGACTATCCATTAATTATTGGGGGAGAAAAAATCACTACAGAAGATAAAATTGTTTCTGTAAACCCTGCAAATAAAGAGGAACTTGTTGGTCGTGTTTCAAAAGCAAGCCGTGAATTAGCTGAAAAAGCAATGCAAGTAGCGGATGCAACATTCCAAACTTGGAGAAAGTCAAAACCAGAAATGCGTGCAGACATTTTATTCCGTGCTGCAGCAATTGTTCGTCGTAGAAAACATGAGTTCTCTGCTATCCTTGTAAAAGAAGCAGGTAAACCATGGAATGAGGCAGATGCTGATACAGCGGAAGCAATCGACTTTATGGAATATTATGCTCGTCAAATGTTGAAATTGAAAGACGGTATTCCAGTAGAAAGCCGTCCAATTGAATATAATCGTTTCTCTTACATTCCATTAGGAGTAGGTGTTATCATTTCTCCTTGGAACTTCCCATTCGCAATTATGGCAGGTATGACAACAGCTGCTTTAGTTTCTGGTAACACAGTATTACTAAAACCAGCTAGTACAACTCCTGTAGTAGCTGCGAAATTCATGGAAGTATTAGAAGAAGCTGGCTTACCAGCTGGCGTAGTAAACTTCGTGCCAGGTAATGGTTCTGAAGTTGGTGACTACTTAGTAGATCATCCTCGTACACGTTTCGTAAGCTTCACTGGATCTCGTGATGTAGGTATCCGCATTTATGAGCGTGCAGCGAAAGTAAATCCAGGTCAAATCTGGTTAAAACGTGTTATCGCTGAAATGGGCGGTAAAGATACAATCGTTGTTGATAAAGAAGCAGATCTTGAATTAGCAGCTAAATCTATCGTTGCATCAGCATTCGGATTCTCAGGACAAAAATGTTCTGCATGTTCTCGTGCTGTAATCCACGAAGATGTATATGATCACGTATTAAATCGTGCTGTTGAATTAACAAAAGAATTAACAGTTGATAACCCAGCTGTATTAGGTACAAATATGGGTCCTGTTAATGACCAAGCTGCATTCGATAAAGTAATGAGCTATGTTGCAATTGGTAAAGAAGAAGGTAGAATCCTAGCAGGTGGCGAAGGAGACGATTCTAAAGGCTGGTTCATCCAACCAACAATCGTTGCTGATGTTGCAGAAGATGCTCGCTTAATGAAAGAAGAAATCTTCGGACCAGTAGTAGCATTCTGTAAAGCAAAAGACTTCGATCATGCACTTGCAATTGCAAACAATACAGAATACGGTTTAACAGGAGCAGTTGTTTCTAATAACCGCGACCATATTGAAAAAGCACGTGAAGACTTCCATGTAGGTAACTTATACTTCAACCGTGGATGTACTGGTGCAATCGTAGGTTACCAACCATTCGGTGGCTTTAACATGTCTGGTACAGACTCTAAAGCTGGTGGCCCAGATTACTTAGCACTTCACATGCAAGCAAAAACTACTTCTGAAACTTTATAAGAAATAGTAGAGGAGCTTTTCACAGAATGTGAAGAGCTCCTTTTTAAATTAGAATCCCATATATTACTATTATGCGAAGAGGACGAGCTAAACCCTATTAATAGCGGGACAAACATGTAAATAGAAATAAAGTGACGGGAAAAGTTGATTTATTAGTCGCATTTTTTAGTATTCATTTTAAGAATTTCCTGTATAATACAATTTGAAAGAAAATCTATGGTTTGACAAGAAACACTCTTTTCGGTTTTGCTCACTGAATGGAGTGTTTTTTTGTAACCAAAAATTCCTCTGTACTCATTGCATTTGCATATACTCCATTTAAACTGGCCAAAATTGTATTGTGAATATAAACAGCTGGTATAGTAGCATTCTTAAAAGAAAGATCTTTTGTAGCACAAGCATCGTGTATAACGGTACAATGAAAGCCGAAATCAAAAGCAGCTCTTACGGTAGCATCAATACACATATGAGTCATCATCCCGCATATGACGATGTGTTCAATGTCTAAACGTTGTAATTGTTCTAAAAGATTAGTTTCTCGGAAGCTATTTGGATAATGTTTGAGTATAACAGTTTCTTCTCTAAGCGGACGGACATTCTCGTGAATATGGACACCTTCTGTATTAGGTAGGAAAAAAGTAGCATCATCTTTTATTGCTACATGCTGGATATGAAAAATAGGTTCGTCGTTCATTCTAAAGTGTTTTAGTAGCTCACTGGCATACTCACTTGCTTCTACCGGATTGCGCAATTCCATCTTTCCATTTGGAAAATAATCATTTTGGATATCAACGAGTAATAGAGCTGTTTTCATATATTCACCTTCCTCTGATTTCATATTCAAATAATAGTATTCAATTCATAGAAAAAATAATCCTTTTAAAAAATATGAGGGAGAAGAATTTTACATAACCTTCAAGATTACTATTTAATTATGAATTTTTATTTGAAAATTTTAATAAAGAAATAATTAATATTTTTCTAAAAAATGTATTGACTCTCACTATTCTGAGTTCTATAATGAGAATTAATTAAACGACAATTAAATCGATACATTCTTATCCAGAGAGGTGGAGGGACTGGCCCTACGATACCTCAGCAACGGGTTTTTTAATACCGTGCTAACTCCAGCAAGTCTTTATAGGCTTGGAAGATGAGAAGATGTGAACGAGTACATATAAGTGCTCTCCTTCTTATCTTTTATTACTGATAAGAAGGAGAGCACTTTTTATTTTACCTCGAAAGCTCTACTTCTAGTTTTTACAGCATATAGGAGGGAAGAAAATGATTTCTTTTAATAACGTAAGTAAAGTATATGAATCAGGTGGGCAATCTGTTCATGCTGTGGAGGATGTAACATTATCAGTTGAGAAGGGCGAAATTTTTGGCATTATCGGATTTAGTGGTGCTGGAAAGAGTACTTTATTACGCCTAGTAAACATGTTAGAGAGACCGACTGCAGGAACGATCTCAATAGATGATAAAGATATTACATCATTATCAACGAAAGAATTACGGAAACTTAGACAAAGAATTGGGATGATTTTCCAAAGTTTTAATTTATTTAATTCAAGAACAGTGTTTGGGAATATTGCGTATCCATTAAAGTTAGCGAAAGTACCAAAGAATGAAATAAAAGAAAGAGTCAATGAACTGCTGAAGTTTGTAGGGCTAGAAGATAAAGCAAACTATTATCCGGAGCAGTTATCAGGCGGACAAAAGCAACGTGTTGGGATTGCTAGGGCACTTGCAACATCACCAGATATACTTATATGTGATGAGGCAACATCAGCCTTAGATCCAGAAACAACGACAGAGATTTTAAACTTATTAAAGAAAGTCAATCGTGAATATAATTTAACAATTCTTCTTATTACACATGAAATGCATGTTGTGAAAGAAATTTGTCACCGTGTAGCTGTAATGGAGAAGGGAAAAGTTATTGAAGAAGGAAAACTGTTTGATGTTTTCACACAACCAAAAACAAAGACAACTCAAAACTTTGTACGTTCTGTTATTAATGACCACTTGCCAGAAAGTGTTCTAGCGAAAATTCAAAATGGTGGTCAGATCTATCGCTTAACTTTTACTGGTGAGGAGACTGGACAGCCGGTACTATCATATATCGCAAAAAACTATAACGTCGATGTAAATGTACTGTACGGAAATATTATTGAACTTCAAAATGTGCTATTTGGAAATCTTCTTGTAGAATTGCAAGGTGAACAGAAGGAAATTCAAAAAGCATTACAACATCTAAGACTGCAAGTGAAGCTGAAGGAGGTAGAAGCTCATGCGAGTTGATTGGAGTATATTTTGGCCTCGTATATTAGATGCGACGGGGGACACCCTCTTAATGGTAATTGTAACCCTTATATTCGCTACAATTCTTGGTATACCTCTAGGTTTACTTTTATATGTAACGAGAAAAGGTAATTTTTTAGAAAATAAATGGGTTTTTTCTATTCTTAACGTCATCATTAATACAATTCGTCCAGTTCCATTCATTATCTTTTTAGTAGCTTTAAGCCCACTAACAAGAAGCGTGATCGGAACGACGATTGGAACAGCGGCAGCAATCTTCCCAATGACGTTAGTGGCATCTATTGGTATTGCTAGAATGGTTGAAACAAATCTTGTCTCAGTTCCGAAAGGAGTAATTGAAGCTGCACAAGCGATGGGCGCTTCACCACTTAGAATTGTTTTTGAAATTCTCGTGCCAGAAGCGTTAGCACCATTGATCTTAGGTGTTACGTTTATGACAGTTGGTTTAATTGAATTTTCTGCAGTTGCTGGGCTTGTCGGTGGTGGTGGTCTTGGTGACTTAGCAATGACATATGGTTATCAACGTTTTGATACATCAGTTATGTTCGTAACGGTCGTTTTACTTATTATTCTTGTACAGATAGCTCAAAATTTAGGAAACTACTTTGCGAAAGTCTTTTTACGCAGATCATAAAAAGGAAGAGGGGAAAAGAAAATGAAGAAAATTTTAGCATTTGCATTATCAGCGATTGTAGGAATTTCAGCACTAAGCGGCTGCTCAGGTGGAGACACAGGTGCAGGAGCAAAAGAGAAAGTAGTTCGCGTCGGTGTAACTGGAACGGATGGAGACGTTTGGGAAATTTTGAAGAAAAAAGCTGAAAAAGAAGGGATTAAAATTAAACTGGTTGAGTTCTCTGATTATACAACGCCAAATAAAGCGTTAGCTGATGGAGATATTGAATTAAACTCATTCCAGCATATTGCTTTCTTAGAGCAATTTAAAAAGGAGCATAAGTTAGATATTACAGCTGTCGGTACAACACAAATTGCACCAATGGGCTTATTCTCTGAAAAATATAAGAAAGCAAATGAAATCCCAGATGGTTCAGAAATTGCTATTCCAAATGATCCAACGAACCAAGCACGTGCATTAAAACTTCTTGATGCAGCGGGGTTATTGAAACTTAAAAAAGATTTTGGTCTATTTGGGGATCCAAGTGGTATCGCTGAAAATCCGAAGAAGTTAAAAATTACACCGGTTATTGCACAGCAAACACCTCGTGTATTAAAAGATGTAGCAGCTTCAGTTATTAATAACGGTGTGGCTGGTCAAGCTGGATTAGATCCAGCGAAGGATCCTATTTTCTTAGAAGATCCAAAGAATGAAAATGCGAAGCCTTATATTAATATTTTCGCAGCTCGTACGAAAGATAAAGACGATCCAACACTGAAAAAAGTAATTGAATTATATCATTCAAAAGAAGTAACAGATGCAGTTAAGAAAGAAACAAAGGATGGTTCAATTTCAGTAGATCTTTCACTTGAGGAGCTTGAAAAAATCGTAAAATAATCATTGGGTTTAATGAACTAACAGAAGGAACCCCTCCGCTGTTAGTTCGTTCAACATATAATCTACTTAACAAACAAAACCCTAATTTTGTACCTTCCAATTTTGTATAACGTAGAATCCAATGTTTGTTAAGTAGAGTGATGGACCGGGAGTTTTCCTGGTCTTTTTTTATTACTGAAAGCAGCTAGCGAATAGTAAGGTAATCCAAATTATAATGGGATAAGAAAGTAAGCTGAAAATGAGTGTAATTACGAATTGCTTTTTATGAATTAATTGTTTTTTGGATGAAAAAAAGAAAATAGAAAAGATAACAATGAAAACTGAGGATATTACGCCAGGATTATAGGAGCGATAAATCAAAAACAAAATAATATGTTGCACAGCGTTAAAGAAAATGGCTCCTTGTATAAAAATAATCCAGTGTATAGAAGACAAGAAGTTTAGTTGATATAGAAAGACGATAAGTACGACGAAGATTGTTAATATGGAAATGGCAATGAAAAATTGTTGGCTAGTTATAAGATGAATTGAAAATTGATTAGCAAGATATTGTGGCATTTGGAAAGCTTCTTCAAGGTTATGAATGAAAAATAATAAAGGAATGATCCAAAGCGTAATAGTGGAATGTTTTTTTAGCAACTTATATCACTCCAATAAAGTATAGAAAGCCTAAAAAGGCCCTCTATACAGAGATGATTATTCAATTATGATACTTTTTAAATTATCTTCATGATGCTCTCGTTCTTTCGGATAAGCAGCTAGCTCCTCTTGCAAAATACTTAGCATTTGCTTAGCTGATTGCTGGATTGGAGTAGGTAGCTCTTCTAATATACGCATACCGAATCTTACTTTTGTCCGAATTACTTTTCGTAGTAATTCCTCATGCATGCACCACACCTCCAAATCGAATGTTTAGTACATCCTCTTCAAACTTGGCTCCTTGAATAGAAAGGTGTGTTAATGTTTTTGGTAATGTGATGTTCCGTTTAACAGAGCCGGCTCGAATAATAAGCTCATCACCTTTTTGATTTAATGAAAGTTCACTTTTGTTTGAGAAGGGGATGGATAGAACGAAAATATATTCATCGCCATCTTTTTTCACATATTGTGTGCGACCATTGAATTTCACTTTAGTAGGAGAGGAATCGGATTTAAATAAAGCATTGCCTACACGCTCTAACATAGGTAAACCAACAACTTCTTGTTCAAACATGGGAGCTTCGTAAATAGGAAGCGGCTGAAAACTATCTTGAATTAATGTTTTATATTTCTTTTGCGTATCTTTCCATGCTTGAAAATAAGGATCGGTGACAGTGTTAGGGATGACACGGTTAATCATGATGGCATCTACGTTATAATCGTATAAATTTAAATAAGTAAAACTACGCTGAGCTTCTTTAATGACCATTTTTTCGGGATTTACAACGATGCGGATACTTGTTATTTCTCGGTTCGATAAAATATCTCTCATTTCTCCAAGCTGTTCAAGTGTATTTGTTAATTCGTCCATAATATCATCGGTTGGAAGGGGGACACCAAGAAGTGGTTGAGCTACAGGACGAACGACTTTTAAAACTTTTCTTTTAATAGGAAATATTTTTTCCATCCACCAGCCGAGCATGTCTGGAAAACTAAGCATTGCTAATGTTTCTCCTGTTGGAGCGCAATCAATGATGATAACGTCGTATGTGTTTTTTTTATAATAATCGAGCACGCGAAGTAAGCTAATTAAATCTTCCATACCAGGAAACATCGTTAATTCTTCTGTTGTAATATCATCAGCTGCTTTGGAAGTGAATAACAAGGTAATGTATTTCTGTAACTTTCCCCAGCCTTTTTCCATTTCATAAATCGTATTAATCTCTTGTGCCCACAAGTTTTCGCGAATTTCTAATGGCTCAGAAGATAGCTTTATACCAAATGAATCTCCTAAACTATGAGCAGGATCTGTACTCATTACTAATGTTTTTAATCCTTGTTTTGCGCTTTGAAGTGCTGTTGCTGCTGAAATGCTAGTTTTTCCTACGCCGCCTTTACCTGTATACAAAATAACTCTCATCATTCTATCCCCTTTATTTCGGTTATCAAATATTACGAACATCGAAGTATTTAAGTGAATAAAAACCCAGTTAGGGCTTTATCCCACATTAACGGGCAGTAAGACTTCCGTCCAAAAATTCGGCTGGAGCAAAGAAATTAGGTGGGAGGTCAACTGCCCGTAAATGCCCGATTGGTTCAACTAATAATCAGTGAGGGATGAGAAAACCCCTCACTGATTAAAGTTTCACTTTATTCAATCGGAATGTTTTTCATTCTAGGTGTAGAAACCTTTTCTTCTGTTTTTTGCTGTGTCGTAGCAATGTGATTCATAATCTTTTGGAAGATTTGTAGTAAGAATGCTTTTTCTTCTTCTGACAATGCTTCTGTCACTAAGCTAAAGTAATGGGCTGCATTTTGTTTTACTTCTTGAACGAGCATTACGCCGTTTTCTGTTAAACGAATTAATACAATACGTCGATCGTTTTCATCACGGTACCGTTCAATATACCCCTTTTTTACAAGGCGATTTACAACACCTGTCGTTGTACTCATCGGTATATCAAGAAGGTCAGCAATTTTTGTCATTGTAATATCTGTATTTCGCTCCATCCAAAGTAAACAAAATACTTCTGTCTTTGAAAGTGTTAAATCAAGGCTTACCCATTCTTCAGGATAGAAAAGTTTCTTGGCGTTATCTAGCAGTAAGTCTAAAAAATGTTCATATTGCAACAATTAATTCCACTCCCGTATATTTCGAGGTTCGTAATATTTATTTTTATTTTATGCAGAATAGAAATAAATGTCAATAATTTTAATTAATTTTTCAGATTAGAAAGAAAACAATCTTTAAAATGGCATTTTTTTATGATAGATTAATAAATAGAAAAATAATTTTACATAAAAATCCATAACGGTAAATATATTTATCTATAATGGATGTGCATCTAACAAGGGGGATAATGATGAGAAGAAGAAATACGCAAGCGTTCACGTTTTTAGCATGGACTTCATTTGTTTGTGCGCTTTCAGGGATGCTAATTGGGATTTACACGTTAGATGAAACGCTTAGTGTAAAAGGGTACTATTTAATTGGAACGTTATTTTTAACGATGTCTTGTTTTGTATTACAAAAAACAATTCGTGATAATGAAGAAGATAACGAGAGATTTCCAAAAAATAAACCGTTAGATAAAGAGTAAATTGTAAAGAAAGGCGTTTGCCTTTCTTTTTTTATGTAAAAATGCCGTAAGTGCCATGTGTTGACTTGCTTGAAGTACTGAAAATTTGGTATCATCAATAGTATTGTAGATTGAACGATATATTATGGAGGTGGCCTAGCCGTGTCAAGAATTTCCGTTGAGAATGTAAAGCACGTAGCACATTTAGCACGTCTTGCAATTACTGATCAAGAAGCAGAAAAATTTCAAAAACAACTAGATGCAATTGTTACATTTGCAGAACAGTTAAATGAATTAGATACAACAGATGTAAAACCAACAACTCATGTATTAACTATGAAAAATGTTATGCGTGAAGATGTGCCAGAAAAAGGTTTACCAGTAGAAGAAGTATTAAAAAATGCACCGGATCACAAAGATAATCAAATCCGTGTTCCAGCAGTATTAGAATAGAGGAGGGGAATTTCGATGTCATTATTTGATCATTCTGTATCAGAGTTACATAAGAAGTTAAACAACAAAGAAATTTCCGTTACGGATTTAGTAGAAGAATCTTACAAACGTATTGCGGATGTTGAAGATAACGTAAAAGCTTTTCTTACATTAGATGAAGAAAATGCACGCGCGAAAGCGAAAGAATTAGATGCTAAGATCGGCGCTGAAGATAATGGTTTGTTATTCGGTATGCCAATCGGTGTAAAAGATAACATTGTAACTAACGGTCTTCGTACTACTTGTGCGAGCAAAATGTTAGCAAACTTTGATCCAATTTACGATGCGACAGTTGTGCAAAAGTTAAAAGCTGCTGACACAGTTACAATCGGTAAATTAAATATGGACGAGTTCGCAATGGGTTCTTCAAATGAAAACTCAGGTTTCTACGCTACAAAAAATCCATGGAACTTAGATTACGTTCCAGGCGGATCTAGTGGTGGTTCTGCAGCAGCTGTAGCAGCAGGAGAAGTATTATTCTCTCTAGGTTCTGATACGGGTGGTTCTATTCGTCAGCCAGCTGCATATTGCGGTGTTGTAGGTTTAAAACCAACTTACGGACGCGTATCTCGTTACGGATTAGTAGCATTCGCATCTTCACTTGACCAAATCGGACCGATTACACGTACAGTAGAAGACAATGCATACTTATTACAAGCTATTTCAGGTATTGACCGCATGGATGCAACTTCTGCAAATGTTGAAGTTGGAAACTACTTAGCTGGTTTAACAGGCGATGTTAAAGGTTTACGCATTGCTGTACCGAAAGAATACTTAGGCGAAGGTGTTGGCGAAGAAGCTCGTGAGTCAGTACTAGCTGCTTTAAAAGTATTAGAAGGTATGGGCGCAACTTGGGAGGAAGTATCTCTTCCACACTCTAAATACGCTCTAGCAACGTATTACTTATTATCTTCTTCTGAAGCATCTGCTAACCTTTCACGCTTTGATGGCGTACGTTACGGTGTTCGTTCTGATAATGTAAATAACTTATTAGATCTTTACAAAAACACACGTAGCGAAGGTTTCGGTGACGAAGTAAAACGCCGTATTATGCTGGGTACATTTGCACTTAGCTCTGGTTACTATGATGCATATTACAAAAAAGCACAACAAGTACGTACATTAATTAAAAACGACTTTGAAAATGTATTTGCTAACTACGATGTTATTATTGCACCAACAACGCCAACTCCAGCATTTAAAGTAGGCGAAAAAGTGGATGATCCAATGACAATGTATGCAAACGACATTTTAACAATCCCAGTAAACTTAGCAGGTGTTCCAGCGATTTCTGTTCCATGTGGATTCGGTGCTAATAGTATGCCACTTGGATTACAAATCATTGGTAAACACTTCGATGAAGCGACAATTTACCGCGTTGCACATGCGTTTGAGCAAGCAACAGACTATCATACAAAAAAAGCAAGTCTGTAAGGAGGCGAGCATAGATGAATTTAGAAACAATTATTGGTTTAGAGGTTCACGTTGAGTTAAAAACAAATTCGAAAATTTTCTCTGCGAGTCCAACAGAATTCGGAGCAGAGCCAAATACACAAACGAGTGTAATTGACTTAGGATACCCAGGGGTACTTCCAACTTTAAATAAAGAAGCAGTTAACTTTGCAATGAAAGCTGCAATGGCATTAAACTGTGAAATCGCAACGGAAACGAAGTTCGACCGTAAAAACTATTTCTATCCAGATAATCCGAAAGCTTACCAAATCTCTCAGTTTGATAAGCCAATTGGAGAAAATGGTTGGATTGAAATCGAAGTAGATGGCAAAAAGAAACGTATCGGTATTACACGTCTTCATTTAGAAGAAGATGCTGGTAAATCAACGCATACAGCTGACGGGTCATTAGTAGACTATAACCGTCAAGGTATGCCTTTAATCGAAATCGTGTCTGAGCCAGATATGCGTACGCCAGAAGAAGCATACGCATACTTAGAGAAGTTGAAATCAATCATTCAATACACTGGCGTATCTGATTGTAAGATGGAAGAAGGTTCTCTACGTTGTGATGCGAATATTTCCCTTCGTCCAGTTGGACAAGAGAAATTCGGTACAAAAGCAGAACTGAAAAACTTAAACTCATTCACTTACGTACAAAAAGGTCTTGAGCACGAACAAGTGCGTCAAGAAAAAGAATTGTTATCTGGTGGTATCATCCAACAAGAAACACGTCGTTATGATGAAGCAACGAAGAAAACAATCTTAATGCGTATAAAAGAAGGATCTGACGATTACCGTTACTTCCCAGAGCCAGATTTAGTTGAACTTTATATCGATGATGCGTGGAAAGAAGAAGTGCGTGCTTCTATTCCAGAACTTCCAGATGCACGTAAAGCTCGCTACGTTGCTGAAATTGGATTACCAGCTTATGATGCACACGTATTAACATTAACGAAAGAGATGTCTGATTTCTTTGAAGCAACAATTGCAGATGGAGCAGATGCGAAATTAACATCAAACTGGTTAATGGGTGAAGTACTTGCATACTTAAACAAACAACAAAAAGAATTAAAAGATGTTGCATTAACGCCTGCTGGTTTATCTAAAATGGTTCAATTAATTGAAAAAGGTACAATTTCTTCTAAAATCGCGAAGAAAGTATTTAACGAGTTAATTGAAAAAGGTGGAGATCCAGAAGAAATCGTTAAAGCGAAAGGTCTTGTTCAAATTTCTGACGAAGGTACACTTCGTAAAGTCGTAACAGAAATCCTTGATAATAATGAACAATCTATTGAAGACTTCAAAAACGGTAAAGACCGTGCAATTGGCTTCTTAGTTGGTCAAATTATGAAAGCGACAAAAGGACAAGCAAACCCACCGCTTGTTAACAAAATCTTACTTGAAGAGATTAATAAGCGATAAAATAAGAGAGAGATTCTTATTTTTGAACGCTAAAATAGTATAGATTCTTAAAGATTAAACAGAAAAACACCCTTATTTGGGTGTTTTTTCTGAGTTAATCAAACGTTTGTTTAAATGGTGAAAAATAATTTAAATAAACGTTTGATTAACTGTCAAAAGTGAAAAAATGTTTGTATAGCAACTATGGTATGATAGTTGCAAAAAGGTGGGAATAATGATAAATCTAGACATAGAGGTTTTTTTTCATCTCATGAAATAATAGATAATTATTATTCGTTATATTTAAATTTTTATGGAAGAATGGATAGACATAAAGTGAAACTTTAATCAGTAGTGGGGGTGTTCATCCCCCGTTGATTATTAGCCTTCACCAATCGGGTTCTTACTGCCTGTTTGAGCGGGATAAAAGAAGGATAGGAAGATGAGAGGAGGTAGGCATAGGGATACTGAATAAGAATTCGGTGTATTCTTTTTTTCAATGAATAAGGAATTTCCTGTGCTAATAAATGATGAAACGAGCAAGGATTATTTATAACCCTACTTCTGGGCGTGAGCTATTTAAGAAGAGCTTACCAGAAGTATTACAAAAATTAGAACAAGCTGGATATGAAGCGTCTTGTCATGCGACAACTGGTCCTGGAGATGCAACTGTAGCGGCGAGACAAGCTGCAGATCGTAAGTTTGATGTTGTTATCGCCGCTGGTGGTGACGGTACGTTAAACGAAGTGGTAAATGGTTTAGTAGGACATGAGCATCGTCCGAAGTTTGGAATTATTCCAGTTGGAACGACAAATGACTTCGCACGTGCGATCGGTGTACCTCGCGCTATAGAAGAGGCAGCCGATATTATTTGTGAAGGGAAAACAGTTCCTTTAGATCTTGGTAGAGCGAATGATACATATTTCATTAATATTGCTGGTGGCGGCCGTATTACAGAATTAACATATGAAGTACCAAGCAAGCTAAAGACAGTATTAGGCCAACTTGCTTACTATTTAAAAGGAATAGAAATGTTACCATCATTACATCCAACATATGTTGAAATCGAGTATGATGGGAAGTTATTACAAGAAGAAATTACGATGTTTTTAATTACAAATACTCGTTCAGTTGGTGGATTTGAAAAAGTAGCACCGTATGCATCGATTAACGATGGATTATTTGACTTATTAGTGCTGAAAAAAGGTTCTATCGCTGATTTAATTAAAGCAGCAACACAAGCGCAACGTGGGGAACATATTAACAATCCGAAAGTACTATACACACAAGCGAATCGAATTAAAGTGCATTCACCAGATAAACTAATGATTAATTTAGATGGTGAGTACGGTGGGGATGCACCGATGGAATTCGAAAACATATATCATTGTCTGGAATTATTTGTTCCTGAACATCAAGAGGATGCCCTGTAAGGGCATCTTTTTTTATTAGAATTGTAAATTGGAAGTTAGTTTGATTTTTATGGTATTTTTACAATTCGTTTATTTTATATCCATATTTTATTGATACACTTAAGAGGATAAGAAATGAGAGGTAGGGTGCTATGGAGAAGGTAAAAGCAATACTATTTGATAAAGATGGGACATTAATGGATTTTCACTCAATTTGGATAAAAGTAGCGGAAGAGCTTGTAGCGGAATGTATAAATTTATATCAATTACCAGAGTCAATGCAGCAAGCTTTATTAAAAGAGATTGGTGTGGATGGGGTATTTGTTCATCCAAGTAGCGCACTAGCGGCTGGAACAAGCCTCGATGTAGCAAAGGGGCTTTGTAAGTATATTAAGTCATCTAAGGAAGAGGAGATGCATGAATGGGTAAGTGAAAAATTATTTTCGCTTATGTACGAGCATCGTTCCTATATGAAAATGACGGCAGATCTACCAAGAATTTTACAAAGTTTAAAAGATAAAGGAGTTATTTTAGGTGTTGTTACAGCTGATGATTTTGCGCCGACAGAATTATTTTTAAAACAATATCAATTAGAATCCTTTTTTGATTATATTGTAGCTTCTGATACGTTTCCGGCACAGAAACCTGATAAAAGAATTATAGAATCCTTTTGTGAAAGGTTTCATTTAGAGGCATGTGAGGTGGCAGTCGTTGGAGATACGCCAACCGATCTATATTTAGCTAAAAACGGTGGTGATTGTTATGCTATTGGAGTACTATCTGGTACGGGAGACCGTAAAACTTTAGAACCACTTGCGGACTTAGTCGTAGAATCTGTTGGTGAGTTTATTTCTCATTCAGGTGAGTTTATTTGGGAACAAGGAAAGTCTAGTATGCAAGGGAAATAAGTCTATAAAGACTCTTGATGAGTCTTTATAGACTTATTTTTTATGCCTGGATACAAAGAGTATAGGATGAATACTAGAACGGAAAGTTGGCATGTATTTTGCAATAAAAAGAGAAAACAATGTAAAGAAAAGGATGGGGTACGCAATGAACACAAAAAAATTTGCTAAAGTAAATGAACAAATTCCAGGACCAAAAGCAGCAACTTTATTAGAGCGCCGCCAAAATATAGTACCAAAAGGAGTAAGTAATGGCATATCAACGTTTGTACAATCTGCAAATGGAGCTCTTGTAACAGATGTTGATGGTAATCAGTATATTGATTTTGCTGGGGCAATAGGGACAATTAATGTAGGGCATTGTCATCCGGCTGTTAAAGAAGCACTTCATAAACAAGTAGATCAATACATTCATACGGGATTTAATGTCATGATGTATGAGCCATACATTGAATTAGCGGAAAAGCTTGCTGCATTAGCGCCAGGAAGTTTTGATAAACAAGTACTATTTTTAAACAGTGGTGCTGAAGCCGTAGAGAATGCAGTGAAAATCGCCCGTAAATATACGAAAAGATCAGGTATTATTGCGTTTTCTAAAGGTTTCCACGGGCGTACATTGATGACAATGACGATGACAAGTAAAGTAAAGCCATATAAATTTGGATTCGGTCCATTTGCTCCAGAAGTATATAAAGCGCCATTCCCATATGAATACCGTCGTCCAGAGGGGTTAACGGAAGAGCAGTACGATGATTTTATCATTGAAGAGTTTAAGAACTTCTTTATATCAGAAGTAGCACCAGAAACAATTGCAGCTGTTGTTATGGAGCCGGTTCAAGGGGAAGGCGGATTTATCGTCCCAAGTAAGAAATTTGTTCAAGAAGTACGCAATATTTGTTCAGAACATGGCATCTTATTTGTAGCGGATGAAATTCAAACTGGATTTAGCCGTACAGGAAAATACTTTGCAATTGATCATTATGATGTCGTTCCAGATTTAATTACAGTGTCTAAGTCATTAGGAGCTGGTGTACCGATAAGCGGTGTTATTGGACGTAAAGAAATTATGAATGAGTCTGCACCTGGAGAGCTCGGTGGAACGTATGCAGGAAGTCCATTAGGATGTGCGGCTGCATTAGCGGTTCTGGATGTAATAGAAAAAGAAACATTAAATGATAGAGCGATAGAATTAGGAAAAGTCGTAATGGACCGATTCCAAGAGATGAAAAATAAATATAATTGCATCGGTGATGTGCGCGGATTAGGGGCAATGTGTGCATTTGAGATCGTTCAAGATCGTAAGACGAAAGTGCCTGACAAAACATTAACAGCTAATTTGTGTGCGGAAGCAAATAAACGAGGATTACTTTTATTATCTGCGGGGACATATGGAAATGTTGTCCGTGTATTAATGCCATTGGTTATTACAGATGAGCAACTTGAGGAAGGTTTAACGATTATTGAAGAATCATTACAAGCTTGTTATGAGCAAGCAAATATCGCCCGTGTATAAAAACTGAATGATAAATCGCAAACATTCTAGCTGACTCTATATAAAATGCAGAAAATTCACTTTATAATAAAGGTAGTGAAGTGAATCGATGGATCTGAAGTTAGGGGTGGCTAGGATGGTTGCAGAAAAGGAACGAGTGTTAATGGATTTAAAAGATGTATTTGAATATGCGTTTGACGAAATTTTTGTTACAGATGAGCAGGGAATCGTTGTACGTGTAAATAGTACATGCGAAAGGCACTATCAACTAGCTGCTGAAGAGTTAGTAGGTAAACATGTAAAGGAACTACAAAAGGATGGGATCTTTTATCCATCCGCAACATTAGAAGTAATTGAAAAAAAGAGACCGATTGAACTCGTTCAAACGACGAAATCGGGAGAGTATTTACATGTTCGGACGAGGCCAGTTTTTGATGATGAGGGAAATTTAAGAAGAGTGATTAGTTATTCTCGAGATCTTACTGAACTCTATCAATTACGACAAAAGGTAGAGGAAATGGATAATCAGTTAAAAACATACAAAAAAGAATTAAGAGAAACATATGAACATGAAGGACTTATTTTTAAAAGCATTGCTATGCAAAAAATAATAGAAACGATTAAAAAAGTATCTGTGGTAGATAGTACTGTTCTCGTTTTAGGTGAGACAGGCGTGGGAAAAAGCCGCTTAGTACGTCATCTACATGAAGTAAGTCGCCGGAAGAATGAAAGTTTCTATGAAATTAATTGTGCGGCTTTGCCAACAAATTTAATTGAATCGGAGCTTTTTGGATATTCAGGTGGGTCTTTTACAGGTGCAAATCGTGAAGGGAAAAAGGGATTATTAGAGTCAGCACATAAAGGGACTCTTTTTTTAGATGAAATTGGTGAAATGCCGCTTGAAATTCAAGCGAAGCTTCTGCAAGTATTGCAAGAAAAAACATTTCGTCCTATAGGCGGAAGAGAATTAAAAAAGGTGGACGTTCGAATTGTATCGGCAACAAATAGAGATTTAAGTGAGATGGTGAAACGAGGAACATTTCGGAAAGATTTATATTATCGTCTGAATGTCATTCCGATTTCAATTCCACCACTTCGGGAAAGAACAGAAGACATTTTACCACTCGTTTATCATTATTTACAGCACTTTAATAAAAAGTACGGACGTGATGTAAAGTTAGCACCTAGTACGTTACAAATGTTTGTTGGATACCCGTGGGAAGGAAACAATAGAGAAATAGAGAATGTAATTGAAAGAATTGTTATTACTGCTGACGATATCGTTACGATAGAGGATTTACCAATAGCAATGCAGGAATCAACAGTTGAACAGTCAGGTCAAAGTCTCTATAAAATGTTGGAAGAAGTGGAACGAAATATTATTTTAAAAGCGTATAAAACATGTGGATCAAGCTATAAAGTAGCAGAGTTTCTAAAAATAAGTCAATCTGCTGCTACTAGGAAGATTAAGAAGTTCATAGAGGAGGAAGAAAACATTGGATAAAAAAGCGACGTTTGTAAATGTAGAGAAAAAAGCGATGTATATAAATGGTGAGTGGATTACACTGCAAGAGCAAATTGAAGTAAACAATCCAGCAACGAAAGAAATATTTGCAACTGTACCAAAGGGCGGGATAACAGAGGCAAAGCAAGCTGTTGATGCGGCGCATGAGGCTTTTAAAACATGGTCAAAATTAACAGCCGCGGATCGTGCAACGAAATTAAAAAAGTGGTTCACACTTATTGATGAAAATAAAGAAGAAATCGCAGCGATTATGACGAAGGAGCAAGGAAAGCCGTTTGCAGAAGCGCTTGGTGAAGTGAATTATGCAAATAGCTTTGTTGAATGGTATGCAGAAGAAGGGAAGCGCGTATACGGTGAAATGATTCCTGCTTCTCATCCGAACAAACGTATTTTAGTTATGAAGCAACCAGTTGGGGTTATGGCAGCTATTACACCGTGGAACTTCCCAGCGGCTATGATTACGAGAAAGGTAGCTCCAGCGCTTGCAGCAGGTTGTACAGCCGTTGTAAAGCCTGCAAGTCAAACACCGTTAACTGCATTGAAATTAGCTGAATTAGCACACGAAGCGGACATTCCAAAAGGTGTAATAAACATTGTAACAGGTAGTGCAAAAGCAATTGCTGATACGTGGATGGAAGATGAGCGCGTTCGAAAAGTGTCCTTTACAGGATCAACGGAAATTGGGAAAGAGCTAATGGCTAGCGCTGCGCAAACGATGAAAAAAGTTTCATTAGAATTAGGTGGTCACGCTCCATTTATCGTAATGAATGATGCAGATTTAGATAAAGCGGTAGAAGCCGTTATTGGTTCGAAATTCCGTAACGCAGGACAAACGTGTATATGTACAAACCGAGTATTCGTTCAAGAAGAAGTATACGAAGTATTTGTAGAGAAGTTCCAAAAGGCAGTAGGGCAACTTAAAGTCGGAGACGGATTCGGTGCGGGAACTACTGTAGGACCACTTATTGATGAGAGTGCAGTTTCAAAAGTACAAGAACATATTGAAGATGCAGTTCAAAAAGGTGGAGAACTCTTATATGGAGGCCAACAGGTTACAGAGCTAGATGGACATTTCATTCAGCCGACTGTAATTGGATTGGCAAATGATACAATGCTTTGTATGACTGAAGAAACATTTGGACCAGTTGCACCAGTTGCGAAATTTAAAACAGTTGAAGAAGTAATTGAACGTGCAAACAATACACCATACGGTTTAGCTGCGTATATTTTTACGAAGGATATTAGCCAAGCGTTCCAAATTAGTGAAGCGCTAGAGTACGGTATTATCGGTTTAAATGATGGTCTTCCGTCAGTTGCACAAGCACCGTTCGGTGGATTTAAAGAAAGTGGTATCGGGCGTGAAGGCGGTCATTTCGGCATCGAGGAATATTTAGAAATCAAATACATTTCATTAGGATTATAAGTAATACACTAGAATCTCTATAAGGTAACAGAGAAGGAGATTCCAGTATGATATATTGGCTATTATTACTTGTTACAATTATTTTTGAAGTAGCTGGAACGATTGCGATGAAATTATCGAATGGCTTAACAAAGCTTGTTCCAAGTGTACTTATTTTCGTTTGTTATGGTATTTGTTTCAGTATCTTTGCTATCGTCGTTAAAAAGATTCATTTAAGTATTGCTTATGCCATTTGGTCTGGCGTTGGAACGTTACTTATTACAATCATTAGTGTGTACTTTTTTAAAGAGCATATTAGTTTATTCCAAGCATTTTGTATTCTCTTTATTGTTTTGGGTGTCATTGGTCTTAAGGTTTCATCGGCATCATGAAAGCTATCTTTTGTAGAAGATAGCTTTTTTCTATTTGTGCAGTTAGCAATTAATACGACAAAATATGACAAGAAAGAGTAAAGCGTTTTGTTATGATACATATGAAATATTGTCTTATGTGGAGGAAAGAGTATGTTAAAAAAGGTGAGTCAAATTGTTTTAATTTTTGGCATAGCTTTTAGTTTAAGTGCTTGCACTGAGACTAAAGATAGTAATGAAAGTAAACAAGAAGATGTTCAAGATAAAGTGTATAAAATAGGGGAGACAGTAGACGTAGATGGTTTGCAAGTAACTATAGATTCAGTTAAATTAGGATATCCGGATTATGATGAGGATAAAAAGAAAGAAGAGATTTTGGGGATTATTTTCAAAGTGGAAAATAATAGTAAAAAGGAAATACCTTTTGCATTTTATGAATTTGAGATTACCGATAAGAAAGGTACAAGATTTAAAGAATATAATAACCCTGATAGCTTTATTAGTAAAAAATTAGCACCAGATGAAAAAATTCAAGATATCATGCTATTTGACGTAGCGAAAGAAAATACGTATATCGCTACGTATAGACCGGAGTTTACGCGTGAAAATAGAACGATAAAATTTGAATTGAAACCAAATAAATAAATAAAGAAACACATTGGATTATCCAATGTGTTTCTTTATGGTAATTAATTTAAAACGCCCAGTTACCTTTACGGAAGATAGGCTCATGTCTGCCGTCAGCTGTAATACCGTCAATATCAAGCTCAGCTGATCCAATCATGAAGTCGTTGTGTGTGATACTAGCGTTTGCTCCGTTTTCAGCAAGTTCTTCTTTAGACATTGTTTTTCCGCCAACTAAGTTAAATGCATAAGCATTTCCGATTGCAAGGTGGCAAGATGCATTTTCGTCAAATAGTGTATTGTAGAATAAAACATTTGTGTTTGAAATTGGTGAGTCATGAGGTACTAAAGCTACTTCTCCTAAGAAGTGAGAACCTTCATCTGTTTCTACTAAATGTTTTAAAGCTTCTTCACCAGCTTCAGCTTTATAGTCTACGATACGTCCGTTTTCAAATGTTAACGTGAAATTATCGATAATATTACCTGCAAATACTAACGGTTTTGTACTAGAAACTTGGCCGTTTACACCTGTTTTAAGTGGCATTGTAAATACTTCTTCAGTTGGAATATTAGCCATAAATGGTACGTTCTTTTCATTTAAGCTACCAGCACCAGCCCATATATGTTTTTCTGGAAGTTCGATTGTTAAATCTGTTCCAGGACCTGTATAGTGAAGAGCTTTATAATGCTTTTCGTTTAAGTAATCCACTTTTGTATGTAATGTTTCATCATGTTCTTTCCATGCTTCTACAGGATTTTCTAAATCAGCACGAGTAGCTTTGAAAATAGCATCCCATAACTTTGCTTCTTGTTCATCTGGCGCTACGTCAGGGAATACTTTCGCAGCCCATTCTTTCGTAGGAACAGAAATTACACACCAACTTACTTTATCGGCTTGTACGTAATCACGGTATACTTTCGTCGCTTCACCAGCTACTTTATGAGCTGTTGCGATACGTGTTGCTTCTACACCTTTTAATAAATCAGGGTTTTCTGCATAGATAGACATAAATGCAGCGCCTTCTTTTGCTAATTCTTCACGAGCATGTGCTTTCCAAGAAGGGAATTCAGCGAATGCTTCTTCAGGAGCTAGATCGAACTTTAAGCGTGTTAACGTCTCGTCATTCCAATCAACATATACGTGTTTTGCACCAGATTTATATGCTTTTTCTGTAACGAGGCGTACGAATTGTACAGCTTCAAGAGGTGCGCTAATTGATAAAGTTTGTCCGGGTTGAATATTAACACCAACATTAACTGCAAGGGCAGCATACTTCTCTAACGTTTGTTCAAATGACATATGTATAATCTCCTTTAGTTTGAAAGATTTCTTACTATATATAATACAAGAAAATTCTAAAAATATATATAAATATAAAGTAAAAAGAGAGCTCAAAATGTATTGAGCTCTCACATTTATTTAATGGAAGAAGCAAACTGTTCAACTGTAGTTGTATGGTGTATACGAACACGTTTCATTTTTAGCAACTCATCTGGTTCACCTTTCGTAATAAACTTTCCAGGCTTTGTTGTCGTCGCAAATTGATAATATTTCTTCGTTTCTGTAATGACTTTATCATCTACATGGCCAAATGGATAAGCAATTGCGATAACAGGCTTACCTGTTATTTTTTCTAGCTTTTCTTTCGATTCTTTTAATTCTTCTTCGTAGTTTGTAATCTTCGGTAAATCAGCATGTGTTGCTGTATGAGACTGCACTGAGAAAATACCGGAATCAACAATTTCCTTTATTTCATTTGTAGAGAGAGAGCCTTCAACATCGACATTATCAACAATCATATATTCTGTTGCTGTCGGCTTGAAAGTATCGTCTTTTAGTTTTTGCAAAATATGAAATGCATTCATATTATTTTTCATACCATCGTCAAATGTAACAAAAATTGGTTTGTTGACTTTATTAATATCGCCCCAGCGTTCAAACGTTAATAATGTATAACCGTTATCTTTTAAATATTTCATTTGGCCTTCAAAGTTAGCAGGTGATACGAATAAATCTTTAATGCCTTGTCCATGATAATCATCGATTGCATGGTACATAAGAACGGGAACCTTTTGCTCGAAAGTAATAGCAGATTTTGTGAGTGAGATGATTTTTCCATCTTCCTTGACTCCTGTTGCTTCAATTTGGAACTCACCGCGTTTTCCTTCAAATTCTTTTATGTCAAATGGAAGTGTAAATTGTTTCTCCTTTTCTTTAGAAGAAAAAGATTTAGCATGTTCCTTTCCATCCGCAGTGCGCCAAATTTTATATTGTACTTCGGTTAGAGAATCTTTTATTTCTGTAATATGGATACTTGTGTTTGTAGAATCGTGTGTAATCGGATTATAAGAAATTTTACCTTGTTCTTGCACAGTCTCCTCTTGTTTTTTAACTTCTTGAACCTTTTTCTCTTTTTTAGGTTCTGGACTTACAGTGCTAGTATTACATCCTGCTAGAATAGCAGACGTACATAAAGCAATTGCTGCGTATTTTCTCATAAAATCACCTTCTATTGTGTAGTATGTTGCATTACTTATATTTAAAATCCCCACCGCTGTAAGAGCGGTGGGGAATTACCCTTGTTTATCGTATCATTTTTAGATGGGGGATAGGTTAGTGACTGTAAACAGATCTCTTCTTTCGTTTTTTAGTAAGATTTAAAATATCTTATGGTTTACTTTATAAGAGATGCGAATTTTTCCATGGACATATCAGGTCCTACAAAATGGCGTTTAATTAAGAGTTGCTCGTTTGGGGTACCTTTTGTAATGTGATTGCCGTGATCAGTAGTTACTGCGAACTCATAATGTTTTTTTGTTTCTTCGACAGCGGCGTCATTATAAGAGCCTACTGGGTAGGCGAGAGCGATGATCTTTTTACCGGTAAGAGTTTCGATTTTTTCTTTAGAACCGCGTAATTCCTCATCATAATTACCTGAATGAGCCATCATTGTATGATTTGCAGTATGAGATTGAATAGAAAAAATACCTGAATCTATCATTTGTTTTATATCATCTGTTGATAGACGGTTCGGTTTGTCTATCTCATTTGAAGTAAGAAATTCAGTTGCTGCAGGTTGGAATGTATCATCTTTTAATTTTTGTAAAACATGAAGAGCATTCATATTATTTTTTCGACCATCATCCATTGTTATAAAAATAGGTTTATTAACATGGTTTATATCATTCCAACGTTCAAATGTAAGCATCGTATAACCGTTATCTTTTAAATACTGCATATGTTTTTCGAATTGTTCAGGCGGTACGTATAAGCCGTAATCACCATCACCTGGTCCAGGGTATTTTTCAATCGCATGATACATCAAAAATGGTACATGTTGCTGGAATGTAATTTTAGATGTTACTAGATTTGTTTCCGTATTATCTTCTTTAATCCCTACTGTTTCAATTTGAAATTCTCCACGTTTTAAATGAAATGTTTTTAAATGAAGTGGGAGGGCAAAATCACGATCTTTTTCTTGTGAAGTAAAAGTTTGTTTGCTTTCAGGTCCATCGGCAGTACGCCAAATATTGTAACGTACTTGTTTAAATGAATCTCTTAAGTTTTTTGTATAAAGCGTGGTGTTTTGTGCGTTATATTCATACGAATCCCATGTGATAGCCCCTTGCGTTAAAGGGATTTCTACTGTTTTTGCTTGTGCTTTTTTTGGTTCAACTGCTTGTTCCGCTGTTGTTTCTTTTATTTGTTTATCACTAGCATTACTAGTGTTACAACCTACGAGAATAGCAGAGGAAAGTAAAGCGATATATGTATATTTTTTCATTCTATCATCCTTCTATTGTGTTTTAATTATAGTCACTTATACCCTTGTCCATCATATCATCATAGAATATATAGGGGAATACATTTTTGGAATAATTCGGAAAGGAGTCTTACGTTTTTTTGGAGTAGTTTACATATAGAAGATAGTAAAAAACTCCACTCAAACTTCATTTAGAAAAATAGAAGTAAGGTGGAGTTTTTTATTAGATAAACAATCCAGCGATTGTCGCAGATAAAATAGAAGCAAGTGTTGACGCGAATAGCATTTTCCAACCAAATTTAGATACGACGCTTCCTTGTTTTTCAGAAAGGGCACGGATTGTACCAACAATTGCACCAATTTGGCTAATACTTGCGAAGCTAATTAAGAATACTGTAACGATTCCAACTGTACGTGGAGCTAATGTTGTAACTGTTTCTTTTAAATCAAGGATTGCTACAAACTCG